>CALVXF010000042.1 GCA_944368875.1 uncultured Bacilli bacterium | reverse complement strand
TTGTTATACATCCATTTAATTCTTCTCCATTTCGAGGATCTAGAATATCTTTATTAGATATAAAGCCATCTTCTAATAACATGTCTAAATTAACGAAAATTATATCATCTGCGTTTTCAGGTAAATATTCACTATTTTTAACTGACCATTTATTAGCTTCTTCTTCTAGCATTGTTATTTGTTTTCATAAGCACCATTACGATAATTAGTAATTAAAATATTAATTACTGGGACTACCATGACAGCGATTATACCAATTACTATTATAGTCCTAATAATTCTATTAATGTAAATCCCTTTCTCACATCAACCTGACTCCTACTCTATAATAATTATATAATACTCGATTATTGTAGTCAATCAATAATTAAACAAAAAAGAGTGTGAAACTCTTTTACATTAAAGACTCGGTAATCTTTTGAATAATTTCCATGCGGTTATATTCTTTAACAACATTAGTACCTCGCAATTTGAATTCAGCTATGTTTTCAACTGCTTTTTTACCAACTGTAACTCTAATAGGAGCACCTATTAAATCCATATCATTAAATTTAACCCCAGGACGTTCATCACGGTCATCTAAAACAACATCGATATTCAATTCACGCAAATCATTATATAGTTGATTAGCAAAATTAACTTGATCGATATCTTTGGTATTGATTACGACAATAGCAACTTTAAAAGGAGCAATAATACTAGGCCATGCTATACCATTGTCATCAGCATATTGTTCTGCAACACTTGCCATAATACGACCTATACCAATACCATATGATCCCATAACTACATATTGTAACTGATTATTTTTATCCAAATATTGAAGATTTAAACTTTTGGCATATTTAGTTCCAAGTTTAAATGTATTTCCTACTTCTATTCCTTTTTTAAAAACTAGAGGTTTGCCACACTTAGGACATAAATCCCCTTCTTTGACATTTTTAATATCGCCAACATATGTAACTTCAAAGTCATTACAATTGACATTTTTAAAATGATAATCAGTTGTATTAGCCCCAACAATAAAATTATGCATTAATTTGATATTTTCATCCATAACAATAGGAATATTAATATCAATTGGTCCTGCAAAACCAACTTGAGCCCCCGTAATAGCCTCAACATCTAAAGCTGTAGCTAAAGTACATTCATTAGCATTCAATAATTTCAATAATTTTGTTTCATTTACATCACGATTTCCAGGAACCATGACTGCATAAAAACTATCATCTATTTTATATATTAATGTTTTAACAAACTTATCTTCACTCAATCCAAGATAACTGCTTATTTCTTTAATCGTTTTAGCATGGGGTGTAAAAACTAACTCTTTAGGTAAAAGTAATTCTTCAGATTCAACTTTATTAGAAATACATTCACTGACTTCTAAATTAGACGCATAATCACAGTTATCACATAAAACTAATACGTCTTCTCCAATGTCAGTTACAGCTTGGAACTCTTCACTCAAACTTCCACCCATAGCACCAGTTGATGCTTTAACTATTTTATATGATAAACCAAGACGATCAAAAATATTTACATATGCATCAAACATTTTTTGATATGAAACATCTAATCCTTTTTCATCTACATCAAAACTATATGCATCTTTCATAATAAATTCTCTAACCCGTATTAGGCCATAACGAGGACGTGTTTCATCACGATATTTAGTACCAATTTGATAAAGATTAAAAGGCATGTCTTTATATGATTTAATATGTTCAAAAGCAGCTTTAGCAAACAACTCTTCATGCGTTGGTCCTAAAACATAAGCTCGATCATAACGATCTTTTAAAGAAAACATATTTGATCCAAAATTATCCCTACGACCACTAGCAATATATATATCTTCTGGAATAAGACAAGGCATTAAAAGTTCTAATGCCCCTGCTTTATTCATCTCATCGCGGATGACAGCTTCAATATTGCGAACAACTTTTAAACCAAGTGGCATATACATATATATTCCATTACTTACTTTTTTTATCATCCCACTACGGACTAATAAATTACCACTTTTGCTTTCTTCATCTTTAACTTCTTCTCTTAACGTGTAGAAAAAACTATTTTTTAGTTTCATGCACAACACCTCTTTGTAATTATAACACAAAAGATTAGATATTTTAACTAATCTTTTAAATTTTATTTTTTAAAAACCACTACGTTTAAATAATTTCTCTAAATCATAATTAGTGTATTTAATAATTGTTGGTCGCCCATGTGGACAAGTAAATGGATTGTCACATAGACGTAAATTAGCAATTAAACTTTCCATTTCTTCTTTTGATATAGATGTATTAGCTTTAATACTTCGTTTACAAGCCATTAAAGCTGCTAGAGAATCGCGAAAACGTTCCAGTTTAAAATTGCTTTCTAAATTAATAACCATTTCAATTAATCTTTTAATATTTTCTAAAGCATTATTGTCATTAAGCCATGTCGGATGTTCTTTAATGATAATTGAATTAACTCCAAATTCTTCGATTTTAAAACCCATATCTGTAAGTAAATATAAATTATGTTTTAAAACAATATAATCATTATTACTAAATTCTAAAGTAATGGGATATAAAGGAGCGATAGTTTCTTTAGTAGGATTAGCTAATTTTTTTAATATTTTTTCATAATTAATACGTTCATTAGCAGCATGTTGATCAATTAAATACATTCCTTCTTCATTTTCACAAACAATATAAGTTCCATGTACCAAGCCAACAACATATAGTTGTGGCAAGCGTGGTTGAATTTCAATTTTTTGAGGTCTTTGTTCTATTTCTTTAAATAAATCAGTGACTTCTTCTTCTACTTCTTGCGTAGATAAATCAATTTTTTCTTGTTCATAATGTTCTTTTCTGATTTCTTGTTTAGGACTATCACTTGATATATCATAATTTACAGTTTCATCTAGAACAACATCTACTTCTGGTATTAAAGTTTCAATTTGTAAGGCACTTTTAATTGTATCATTAATTAGTTTACATAATTCTTCCATTTTACTAAATTTAATATCCATTTTAGTTGGATGAATATTGACATCGATCAATTGTGGATCAACAGTAATATTTAAAACCGTAATTGGATAATAGTTATCCGGTTTATATGAATGATAACTATCGTTAATTGTTCTAACTAATTGTGTATTATATACAACCCTACCATTGACAAGAATAATAATGCCATTTTTACTAGAACGATGTACTTCTGGTAGTGAAGTATAGCCTGATATAGTATATTCTAAGTTTTCACCACTTATTTTTAACATCTTTTTAGTTATATCATATCCAAAAATACTGTGTATTACTTTTAACATATTCCCACTGCCATCAGTTTTCAATAAAACACGGCCATTATTTATTAATGTAAAACGAATATCAGGATGTGAAAGAGCAATTTTATTCATATATTCAGTAATGTGAGCTAGTTCGGTATACAAACTTTTCATGTGTTTTAAACGTGCTGGTGTATTATAAAATAAATCGCTGACAGTTATACTTGTTCCTTTAATAGCTTCACATTTTTTCTTTTCTTCAATTTTACCGCCATTTATAACAACTTTAGTTCCAATTTCACCATCACCAGTGTACATCACTACTTTTGAAACAGAGGCAATAGAAGCTAGGGCCTCACCACGGAACCCCAAAGTTCTAATATTAAACAAATCATTCTCATCGATAATTTTACTAGTCGCATGACGTGCAAAAGCCATAATAGCGTCATCATAATCCATACCACTACCATTATCTGTAACTTTTATAAATTTAGTTCCCGCTTCTTGTAATTCAACTTTGATATCAGTACTATCAGCATCAATACTATTTTCAACTAGTTCTTTGACAACATTGACGCATTTTTCGACTACTTCTCCAGCTGCTATTTTATTCGCAAGTATTTCATCCATTACATGTATTTTTGCCATAACATCACCAATATTATTTTAACATAAAAAAGCAAGTTTTGGCTTGCCTTTTATATTAATATTTAATTTTCTTCACTTTTAATTTAAATGTATCACAATTATCTATCTTTTTGGCGTGTTTTGGCTCATATACTCTAATACTAAAATTTTTAGATACAAGTATTATTTTGCTACATTCAAGTTTTTTAATTATATCACTTGTTTTTTGATATTCATTTTTTTGCATATTTTTCACCTACTCATCTGATAATATTTCATCTATCAAATCAAAAGGAACTAATAAATAGTTCCCACATGTAGCAATCCTGCTACACTATATTATATTAAAGAATTTAAAAAATATTACTTTTTAAAATTAATTAAAAATTCTTTTAAATTAGGAATAACACTTTCTGGTATAATTTTTTTTAATTCACTATCCGGAGCACTAATAATTTTATTAATAGTGTGATATTTTTTTAATAATTCTTTTTTTCTTACTTCACCTATTCCAGATACATTATCTAAAACACTTTCTAGTCTTCCTTTACTTCTAATTTGTTTATGATAATTAATCGTAAAATTGTGAACTTCATCTTGCATACGTTCTAGATAATGAAATAAATTACTTTGTTTATCAATCGGTATTTCAACGATTGGTTCTCCTGTTAATAAAGCATTAGTAGCATGCTTATTATCTTTTTTAAGACCAACGACAGGAATATTCATACCTAAACTATCTAAAACATCTCGTGCGACTTTCATTTGACCTCGGCCACCATCGACAATAATTAAATCTGGACGAACTAGTTTATCTCTTAAAACGCGAAAATAACGACGATAGATTACTTCTTTCATTGTATTATAATCATCGTTTTTATCAAAAGTAATTTTAAACTTTCGGTAATCGTTTTTACTTGGTTTTCCATCGATAAAAACAACCATCCCAGAAACGTTGAAATTACCAAAAAGATTGGAATTATCAAATATTTCAATGCGATCTAATTTTTCCATCTTAAGTATATCTTTTAATTCTTCATTAGCTTTAACTGTTTTCTCTTCATCACGCGTAATTAACGTAAATTCGTTTTCAATAGTAATTAAAGCATTATTGTTGGCCATATCAACAATATTTTTTTTAATTCCTTTTAGAGGTGCGATTACTTTTATATTCAAAAAAGAACTCAATAAATTAGTATCTACAATATTAGGAACTAAAATTTCTTTAGGAAGAAGAACATCTTTTTCATAAAATTTACCAATGTAACGCGTTAATTCTTCTTCAACTTCATCAATCATAGGAATTATTTTAGAGTGTTTTTCAACAATCTTTCCGCCACGAATAAAAAAGCATTCAATACTAAGATAACCTTTCATAACCGCATAACCAAACACATCGCGATCAACATTATCTCTTATTTCTACTTCTTGGCGAACTAAAGTAATATTAATATAATCTAATAAAGATTTTAATTCTTTAGCTTTTTCGAAATTTAATTTAGCACTTTCTTTATACATTTCCATCTCAATTCTTTTTGTTATCAAAGAATGATTACCACGTAAAAATTCAATTATCTCAGCTTCCATTTCTTTAATTAAAGTCGTATCTACTTTATTAGTACAATATCCTAAGCATTGACCTATGTGATAATATAGACAAGGTTTTTTATTATAAGTTTTACATTTACGTAAAGGATACATTCTATTTAATAAATTAACAGTTTCCCGAGCGGCACTGACATTAGGATATGGTCCATATAGACGACTTGCATTTTTTCTTTTACGATTGATATTGCGAACAACCAAAAGACGTGGCACTTTTTCGTTAGTCAGTTCAATATAAGGATAACTCTTATCATCACGCAATAAAATATTATATTTGGGATCGTGTTTTTTAATTAAATTGAGTTCTAAAATAAAACTCTCTGTTTCACTTGTCACAACGACATAATCAAAATCAACTATTTCACTAACTAATTTAGCTGTTTTACCAAAATGGGTGCCACGAAAATAAGAACTTAAGCGATTTTTTAATTTTTTCGCTTTCCCAACATATATAATCACACCATCTATGTTTTTCATTAAATAACATCCTGGTAAATTAGGAACTAAACTAAGTTTTTTCTTTATATGTTCTTTTACTTCCATATGACACCTCCAAACAATAATATTATATCATGATTTATTAAAATATATTTCTCCTATTATACTTATTTAAAAAAAAGCAAAACTACGCTATAATAAGATTGGTGATTTTATGTTGTCAATCAAAAAAGAAGTTAAAACGCTATACGAAATTCAAAAATCTAAGTTCTATTGCGTTTTAACTAGAATAGATAGTTTAGAACAAGTAAGCACTAAATTAGATGAAATAAAAAGAGAATATAAAGACGCAACACATTATTGTTACGCTTATATTTTAGATAATTATAAAAAATGTAGTGATGATGGTGAACCTAGTGGCACCGCTGGATTACCTATTTTAAATGTTCTAGAACAAAACGATTTAAATCATATTTTATGTGTTGTCATAAGATATTTTGGTGGTATTAAATTAGGTGCAGGTGGCTTAGTTAGAGCTTATAGTAAAGCCGTTACTACCTCTTTAGATAGGATAACTTTAATATCACTTATTGAAGGCTATAAGTTAACGATAACTACTACTTATGAAAACACTAAATATTTAGATTATCTTTTAAAAAAATATGAACCGATTAAACAATATGATTTAAATGTTACTTATACTTTCTCAATACCTAAGGATGAATACTTGAATATTGCAGATGAGCTTAATAAACATATTATATCTAAAGAATTAAAAGAAACTATGCTAGGAATTTAGCATAGTCTTTTTATTATTGATTCATTTGTTTAGCAACTTCTGCTGCAAAATCTTCTACTCTTTTTTCCATACCTTCGCCAACTTCATAACGAATCATAGATACCACTTTACCACCATTATTAGCAACAAATTTAGCAACTGTTTCTTTGTTTTCTGCTTTAACAAAGATTTGGTTTTCTAAACATACTTCTTCATAGTATTTTTTAACTTTACCTTGTAAAATAGTATCGATTCTATCAGCAGGTTTTCCTTCATTAAGTAATTGTTCACGCATAACATTTTTTTCGTGTTCTAATACATCAGTTGGAACATCACTTTCTTTAGTATACATAGGACGCATTGCGGCTGCATGCATAGCTACATCTTTTGCTACTTCCTCATTTGCTCCTTCTAATGTAACTAAAACAGCGATTTTTCCACCCATATGAATGTATGAACCAAATACTTCATTATCTTTCTTTTCAACTTTTGTAAAACGGCGGAAAGATAATTTTTCACCAATCTTAGCTGTTTTATTAACGATTAAATCATTAATTGTTCCTTCGCTAGAAGAAAGATTTAAAACATCTTCATTAGTTTTTACATCATTATTAATTATTGCTTTTAATATTTCATCTACCATACTAGTAAATTCACTATTTTTAGCAACAAAATCAGTTTCTGAATTTACTTCTACTATTGCTGCTTTATTTTCATCTACTACAATAGCAGCAAGTCCTTCAGCTGCAATACGATCTGCTTTCTTAGCAGCTTTGGAAATACCTTTTTCTCTCAACCAATCAACTGCTTTTTCGATATCAGCATTACATGCTTCTAGGGCTTTTTTGTAATCAAGCATTCCAGCACCTGTTTTTTCTCTTAATTCTTTTACTAAACTAGCACTTATCATAAATTCTCCCTTTCTTAAATATATAAAAAGATGATTAATAAAAAATCATCTTTTGTAGTTTTATTTTAAAGCTTCAATTAATTCAGCTTTTTTCATCGTACTTGAACCTTTAACCCCTTGGGCTTTAGCCATTTCACGAAGTTCAGCAACTGTTAATTTAGTTAAATCTTTAGATTCACTAGCTTTTTCTTCATTAACAACTTTTTCTTCGACAACAACGGCTTCTTTTTCTTGTTCTTCAGTTATTTCTTTCTTTTCTACTTTTTTTAATGGTTTTTTATTATTATCATTTGCTTTTTTTAATGCTGGTTTTTTATTTTCTTTCTTTTTTACTGTTTCTAAAGCTTGTTCCATAATATCTTTGGTATTTTCAGCTTTTGCTTCTTCAGTAACATAATCTATAACTTTACCACCATTAGCTTCAACAATAGCGTTTGCCATAACACTTGTAATTAATTTAACTGCACGAATTGCATCATCATTACCAGGTATAACATAATCTACCATATCAGGATCACAGTTAGTATCAACAATTCCAAATACTGGAATGCCTAGAATACGAGCTTCGTTGATTGCATTAGCTTCTTTTGATGGATCAACAATAAATAAAGCATTAGGTAATTTTGTCATTTCACGAATACCTGCTAAAACTTTATTTAGTTTTTCATATTCTTTTCTTAAACCAATAACTTCTTTTTTTGGTAGAAGATCAAATATTCCATCTTTTTCCATTTTTTCAATTTCTTCTAAACGTTTAACTCTTCTTCTAATAGTTTTAAAATTTGTTAATGTCCCTCCAAGCCATCTTTCAGTAACGTAGTAAGATTCACTTCTCAACGCTTCTTCTTTGATTGCTTCTTGAGCTTGCTTTCTTGTTCCAACAAATAGAACTTTACCACCATTTGCAGCAATTTCTTTTAAAGCTTCATAAGCTTCATCAATCATTTTTGCTGTTTTTTGTAAATCGATAATATAGATTTCATCTCTAGCAGTGAAAATATATTCTTTCATCTTAGGATTCCATCTTTTTGTTTGATGTCCAAAATGAACACCAGCTTCAAGTAAATAACTCATTGCTACTACAGCCATAATTTTCCTCCTTTTGTTTTTTTCCTCTAACGATTTGATCTTATTCATCACCAATTGGCACTAGACAAATAAGCCCTCGTTATGTGTATTTGAAAAAGCCATTAATAATATAACATATATTTTAATGGAAAACAAGCAATTTTTATTCCTTTTTATGACTTTTAACAGCATCGAAAAATTTGTCAAAAAGTTCTTTTGCATCTTTATCATCAAAGATATTTTCGGGATGCCACAATACACCAACGAAAAAATCTTTAATGGAATCTTCTATCATTTCAATTGTTCCATCAGATGCTCTTCCAACAATATTTAAATCTGTTTTTAAAACGCCATCGTGATGGCGACTATTGACATTAATAATGCGATCTTGATAAATTTTACTATTTTTAATTATTACTTGGTGATTATTATTGTCGTGATTAGAAACACGAATTAGACTACCATTAAATAAATATGCCATCGTTTGCATGCCTAGACAAATACCCAAAGTTGGAATGTTATGCTTATGTAAATAAGCTACTATATCTAAATCTAAGTTAGTGAAATCATCTCCACCTTGTAAAATCACACCATCACATAAATTTAAAACATTAGTAATTTCTAAAAAGTTATTAGGTAAAATACCTATCCCAATTTCATGATAGTTTTTGATAACATCATTAATTGCACTATATACAACATAAGCTTCCTTTTTAGTAGGCGTATAATCTTTTCTTGAAACAATACCAATCACTATTATCACCAATTAAATATATGAAAAAAGAAAGAATATTTTCTTCCTTTTTAAAATTCCATATATTTAAATCCTATTTTTTTATAAATATCACTAGCACGAGGCCAGTCTAATAGACGTGCAAAAACTAAATTATATAGTTCATCAATAATAAAAATACTGCAAATTCCTATACTCATAAACAAAAATAGTTTTCTAGGCATTGATTTAGCTAATAAAAAGCATAAAGGAACGATAAAATAAATTAATAATAAAGCTGACAAGCCAAAAAAAGTTACACTTCTAAGACAAACAAAGCCATGGATATTACCAAAATTCCATATTTCAGTATTGTAATCCCAACATCTAAAACCATCTGCTAAAACATACATTCCCAAGCCTGCTAGATACTCTAAAATACCACAGGCAACAAAACTGAGTAAAAAAACTTTAATTGGTTTTTTACGATGTTTGTATGTCAAAAAATAAAGCATAATTGAACCTATCGCATAAATATTAATCCAAGGTAAAAAATTACCACCACGCCAATAAACCATCTTCATCCCGCTATTAAAATAATAAAAGATAACTTCATAAATAAAACCAAAAATACCAGTTATAACTATAATTAAACAAAATATTCCAAGCATCGTCAATTTATCAAAATGATGGTCATTATTTAAATATAAATTATATTTTTCTTTCATAAATACATCCCTTAAATACAAGTCTTAATTTAATTTTTCTTTAATAAGTTTATTAACTAAACTCATATCAGCTTTACCCTTGACAAGTGGTGTAATTTCTTTCATAACTTTACCCAAATCTTTAATACTTTCTGGTTGCACTTTACTAAATACTTCCACAATAACTTTATTTATCTTTTCCTCACTCATTTGTTCAGGCATATATGAGTTTAAAATATCAATTTCTAATTGCGTTTGAGTAATTAATTCTTGACGATTAGCTTTTTCAAATTCAACTATTGATTCTTTACGAGTTTTAATTTGTTTAGCAATAACACTAATTACTTCATCGTCATTAAGTTCACGTTTTTTATTTATTTCTTCTAATTGCATGGCTCCTTTGACCATACGTAAAACTCCTAGTTTTTCCTTATCTTTGTTTTTCATAGCAGCAACTAAATCATTTAATATTTTCTTTCGCATATTATTCCCTCCATACTATTAAAGAGCCAAAACGGCTCTTATTAATTATAATTTCTTTCGCGTTTATTATTACGACGACTATTTTTAATGGCTTCTTTTTTATCTAATCTTCTTTTTACTCCTGGCTTTAAATAGCCTTCTTGTCTTTCACGAGCCTTTTTTAGGGAGCCATCTTTAACATTTTTTTGTTTTAATGTTCTAAGAGCACCATCTACATTGCCATTACGCACTACAACTTTTGGCATTTCATTTCCCTCCCCTCTTTGGCTAATGGTATTATAACACTTTAATATAAGCATTTCAAGAATAAACTTATATATTTCGACAAAAATAAGGCTAAAAAGCCTTATTTAACATCCACTATAAGTTCTAATCAGAGTTCCAATAATTCTCCCACTGTTAAAAACTATTTCGGTTAGAATAAAAATCAATGGTAAAATTGCGGCAAATAATATTGCATAAAAATATTTTTTATATTTTTCAAAATAAACAATTAAACGGGACATATCTTACCACTACGCATTCGTCTTAACGCCGTTCCCACAGATTGCCCAATTTCATAAATTAAGCCAACACCGCGAACAATAGCGCTTAAAAAAGATGCAGTTAGATTAATACCACCAACTATTTTTAATAACTCTTCATCATGTAAAACAATCATCTTAACTATTACACTTAAGTGGTCTAACATAACCATCAATTACACCAATTATAAATACAACCAGTCCAACTATAAGACAACCTATCCCAAAGGAAAGGCCACCACCATTGATTTTTAATAATTCATTTTCATTTAGTTTGACCATAAGTTATTCCTTTCTTTAGATTTTTCTTGATTTCTTTAAATATTGTTGTCTGCCCCAAATATATATTCATTTTCACATTAGTATTTTTAGCTATTTCTTTATCAATTTTTAAATTGACATAATAATATATACGATTATTTATATCTATAACATCTACAAATGCCACTTCATAATCATAATATTTTTCATCAATTATTAATTTCATATAATCATTAGTAAATTTCTGAGCATCTTGAGATAGTACCCGAAGATATATATCACCATCCTTTTCAATTGTTAAACCTTCATAATAAAAGGTTTTAGGATATTTATAAAAATAAGTAAAGAGAAAAACTATAGTAATTAAAAAACACGCCAATTTTAAACAATAAAAAATTCGCTTGTTTTCTATTTCATATGCACTTTCGAACATCACTTACAATATTCCCTCTTTCTAATACAATCTGCCTATCAAATAAATCAGTATTATCTAAGCGATGCGTAATCATAATAATTGATTTATCATAATTAGCAATAATATCTTTCAAGATTTTTCTTTCCATACTAATATCCATTGCACTCATAGCTTCATCAATTACTATATATTTGGCATTTGAAAGGAGGCACCTTGCTAAAAAAATTCTTTGTTTTTCACCACCACTTAAATTAAAACCGTTTTCTTCAATAAGCATATTATATCCTAATGTACTTTTTGAAATTATTTTATCGATTTGGGTTACAGAAACAACTTTTAAGAAATCATCTTCGTTTATCTGCCTATCTAATAGAATATTATTTTTTAATGTGTCTGTAAAAAGAACTTCATTTTGTGAAATATAAGTAATATAATTTCTAATATCATAGGCATCTAAATCATTAATATCTTTATTATCAATTTCTATCATTCCTCGCTTAACATTATAATATTTTAAAAGTAACTTAAATAAAGTACTTTTACCACTTCCACTATTACCAGCGATAACAATATTTTCAAAACCATTTATTTGTAAGTTGATATTATTTAACACATTTATATTGTCATAAGCAAAGACGATATTTTTAAAAACAATTTGTCCACTACTTAACTTTAAACTAGCTTTATTTGTATCTTCGGCAATTATGTCATAGATGCGCTCTAAAGCATTTTTACTTTCTTTGATACTCACATTAGTATCAATCATGTTACGTATTGGCATAATAAAATAAGAAAACAACATATTATAAGTTATCAAAGAAAAAATAGAAATTTCTCCTTTAGTTACTAAAATAATTCCTACAAACAATAATATTAAAGTTCCTAATTCACTAATCGTTTCTTTTATACTTAATTCCATATTATAAATCTTTTCAAAACGATAATTGGAATTAACAAAATCATAGTGTTGGACTTTAAATTGTTTTAAGATTATTTTTTCTAATAATAAACTTTTAATGGTTGCAAAACCACTTATACTCTCGACCATTTTAGTTGTTAAATAAGCTTTCTTTTGTTGTATAAGATAAATGTGTTTTTTATAAATCTTATTAAACAAACTAAATATTAATAAGTAACATGACATGATTAAAAAAGCTATAATTGTTAATTTAGGACTGATTAAAAAAAGACAAATGGCAGAAATAAGCATTAGACTTGTATCAATGAAAAAAGTTACTAATACTTTACTAAGTGTATTTTTTAAACTACCTAAATCACTTAGACGAGAAATAATGTCGCCAGTTGGATGACTATGATAATAATGATATGGAAGTAAAATTAATTTTTGAAAAGTATCTCGTGTTAACAAAAGATCTATTTTATTGTTAATAAGTATTAAAACATAGTTGCGTAGATATCCAGTTAGCAATTTAAAAATTGTTATGACCAAATAGACAATAAATATAAAGGTTAGATATAGTAAAGGTTTGTTTTTATTAACTGATTCCATTAAGGTTTGAAAATAGTAAGTCGTTATAATACTTGATATAGTAGCAAACACAGATAAGATAATTAATTCTTTAAAGGCTTTTTTATTTTGTTTAAATAAATTAAAGACAAAATTATACATATTTAAATTGTTTTTTTCTATGGGTAATATTTTGTTTGGTATTAAAGTTATAATAACGTTATTCCATATTTTCAAAAAATCAGTTATTGTTATTTTTTTTAAACCTACTTGAGGATCATGAATTATCATTTTTCTTTTATTGATTTCATAAATCACAATATAATGAGAAAATTTTGAATCAATAGTAACATGCGCAATAACAGGAAAAACAACTTTATTGGCTTTTAAATCATCAATTGTACATTTATAGCCGTCACCATCAAAACCAACTTTTCGTGCACAATCAAGTAAATTAAAAGCCGTCACTCCTTCTTTATTGGTTTTAGATAATTGTCTTAAATTTTCTAATTTAATATAACCTTTATAATATTCAATAACTGAAAGCAAGCAAGCAACACCACAATCTTTACTATCTTGTTGCAAAACACTAGGGTATTTTCGCATTTTTTTACCTCCTACTTTAATATTCTTCATCCTTGCGATAAAACCCTTATAACAACAAAAAAAAGTGAATAATTTCACTTTTTATAAATTACGATTTTCTTATCACTATAAATTCGCTTTTTAAATACAGAATAACTACATAAAACATTATGCACACTATCAGACTCACAAATAAGAATCCCACCTTCAATTAACAGATTATTTTTTTCAATAAAGGCGATAGCTTCATTGAGTAAATTATCTTGATAAGGAGGATCTAGAAATATCACATCAAACTTAATTTGTTGTTGTTTAAAAAACATAAGAGCCTTTAAATAATCATCACAAATAATAGTAGCATCCGTAATTTTCAACTTACTAATATTATTTTTAATCACTTTTACTGCTTCTTTATTGTGGTCAACTAGATAAGCATGTTTGGCTCCTTGGCTTAAAGCCTCAATACCTAAATTCCCACTACCTGCAAACAAATCTAGAACTATCGCATTAGATAAATAAGCTTGAATCATTGCAAAAAGTGATTCTTTTACTCTATTCATAGTTGGTCTAGTACCAACAATATCAAATCCTTCTATATCTCTACCTTTATATAAACCACTAATAATACGCACTTAAATCACCACTATTATTATACCTCATTTTAATGTATTTACAATAGAAGTAAGCATTTCAATAGTACTCAAAGTATCACTTGCTTTTTGAACTTTTGCTTTTCTAACCATCTCTTTATATTCATTTTGCATTTTATTAAAATTGGAAGCATCACGATTTAAATATTTATACCAATAAGAATGGGTACGAAGATAATTTAATAAAGCAGTATTTTCAAAAAGTCTATTTTGAACATTATATACCATTAATCTTCAAAGTGTTTGTAAATAGGTCGCGGTTTATATTTGTTTTTAGGTGTTTCCTCAACATCTTTTTTACCCATTTCACCTATGACACCTATAACTCTTTCTAAATTGCCAATTCCTCTTTGAACACTATCTAAATCAATATTTTTAAACATCTTAAATAAATCAGAAAAAGATGATGAGGTATTTTTAACAGATGTGGAACTTTCTTTATTTAAATAATCATTCCATACCTCATGTTCACTTCCATATATATCATACATTTCATAGAACTTTTGAAATGTCATATTACCTTCTCTAACATGTTTTAAAAGATCTGGATTATTTTTTACAAATTCTTTAAATTCATCTTTTTTGGACATATAACCACCTACTTTATTTTATGCAAAAATTAGGAAGTGTTGATTATTTTAGTTAGATATATGTTATAATAAAAAAAGAAAGAGTGATAAAATGTATAAATTTAAAATAAACATAGATAGTAATGAATATCATAAGTTTATTGAAAACTATTCTACTGTTAGTTTTATGCAAGATGATAAATGGGCAGTCGTAAAAAATAATTTTGAAAATATTTTATGTGGTATTTACGATGATGATAAACTAATAAGTGTTTGTTCAATTCTAATTAGAAATTTAGGTTTAAATCTTAAACTTATGTATATTCCAAGAGGACCACTTATTGATTTTGAAAACCGAGAATTACTATCTTTTTTTAAAAATAGTTTATATAATTTAGCAAAAAAACTTAAATGTTATGCGATTACAATCGAACCTAATTTTTGTAATTCGGAAGTAAGTTATAAAGAAATCACAACAAATATAAAATGTGAAACACCTATAAATTATAGTCATAATTGGGAAACTAAACACAACAACTTAATATCTTTAGGTTTTAAACACAAAGGATTTATTAAAGAAATCGATAAAACTTATCAACCACGCTTTAATATGGTCATTAATTTATGTGATAAAGATAACAATATTTTAACTATTGATGATGTATTAAAAAATTTCAAAAGTAAAAATCGTTATTATCTAGGTTCTTTTCATGAAAAACGTGGTGTATATTTTAAACGTATTACTAAAGAAGAAGAATTAGAAGATTTTATGCGTATCATCAATTGTACAGAACAAAGACAAAACATCAATTTGCGCAATATCACATATTTTAAAACAATTTTGCATACTTTCAAAGAACAAGCATTATTTTTATTAGGATATGTTGATTTAGAAACTTATTTAAGTTTTCTTACAAATAATAATGGTAAACCTGAAGAGATTGCGGATATCAAATCTAGATTAAAAAATAATAGACATCTACTTTTATCTGCTTCACTTACAATTCTTCCTAGCAATAAAGAAGGCGTAAAAATGTGTGACTATATATATGCTGGTAACGATCTTGATTTGCCACAACTTAGAATATCAACTGCTATGGTCTATGAATTAATGAAAATAAGCATTCAAGAAAAATGTCATTATTGTAACTTGGGTGGTGTTGATGGTTCGCTAAAAGATCACTTATCTGTTTTTAAATCAAAATTTAATCCTATAGTTTTTGAATATATAGGTGAATATGATCTCATCATCAACAAAAGCAAATATTTATTGGTTAATAAAGCTATTCCCGTAGCTAAAAAAATACGTCATGTAATGAAGAAAAAGAAATAACTAAACATGTTATATATGCAAGCACAAAAAAAGTGTTTGCTTTTTTATTTCACAAACACTATTTCTTTTTCGTTTCAAACTCATCTAACAAACCATCAATTGTCATTATTCTTTCATCTACTTCTTTCAAAGAGACATTACTTATTTCTTTAGTTACTGCCACTATTTCTTCTTCTTTATCTTTTGAAATTAGAACACTTTCTTTGAAAGCATCTAAGATTGGAGCTTTTATAATATTTGTTCCAGAAGCATAACGATCTAAAATAGGCAATTCGGTTATCTTCTTATAGACAATTTCATCTTTAGTCTTTATACCTATATTTTCTTTATTAGTAACCATAAAAGTTTTTAAAATATTATGTGGGTTTGTTTTGATTTCACGAATCATCAATAAACCACGACGAGCACGTGTAGCCTTATCAAATTCAGTTAGTTTTATACGTTTTGCGGTATTTTTTTCAGTTAATACTGTTAAATATTCCACACTTCCATCAAAAAGATGTCCACTTATAACATAATCATTTTTTAAAGATATCGCTTTAACACCACTTGAACGTAGTCCAGATACAGGAATTTCACTAACATCGTACCATAGACCATAACCATTATGCGTAGATACAAATACTTCTTGTTTATTTGAAATATCAACACTAACTACAAAGTCATGATCTTTTAGTTTCATACAAGTAAGTGGTTTAGTATAGCGTGTAACAAAGAATTCTTCTAGTTTACTGCGTTTTACCATACCATTTCTACTGAACAATGTAATGTAAATATCTTTCTTAAAATCATAAATTGGAATAGCTTTAATAATTTCATCATCACTATCTAATTTAATAATATTGCTTACATGTTTTCCTAAATCTTTCCATTTCAAATCAGGTAATTCATGCACTGGAATATATAAATAATTACCTAGTTTTGTAAACATAAGCAAAGTATCCATAGTATTCATACTGAATAAACCAATTACATAATCTCCTTCTTTAACACTTGCATCTTCGTTATTACTAGCTTGATAACTGCGAAGTGATACACGTTTAACATACCCTTCTTTTGTTACTACTACAATGACATCTTCTTTAGGAATCATTGCGTTTGTATCAATTTTGATTTCGGTAACTTCACTACTAATAACTGTTTTCCTTGGGGTTGCATATTCTTTTTTAATTTGTCTAAGTTCATCTTTCATAACTGCTTTTAATCGTTCTGGATCAGCTAAAACCATTTCTAATGCTTTAATAATAAGCATCAATTTTTTTAGTTTTTCTTCTAGAAGAGTAACATCGGTATTAGTTAATCTATACAATTGTAAAGTCACAATTGCTTCTGCTTGTTTTTCAGTAAAAGCAAATTTATTTACTAAATTCACTTTAGCATCACTTTTATTTTTAGAAGCACGAATAGTTCTAATAACTTCATCTAAAATAGAAATAGCTTTAATCAAACCTTCAACAATATGCATTTCACTACGTGCGGTTTCTAAATCGAACATCGTTCTTTTTGTTATTACTTCTTTTTGATGTTTAATATAATCATCTAATATGTCTAAAATACCTAATGTTTTAGGACAACGATTTACAATCGCAACCATATTATAACTATAAGATATTTGTAAATCGGTATTTTTAAGTAAATAATTTAATATTAAATCTTTATTAGCATCTTTCTTTAAATCAATTACGATGCGCAATCCATCACGATCAGTTTCATCTCTGACTTCTAAAATACCATCAACTTTTTTATCTATTCTTACTTCATCCATTTTCTTAACCATCATAGCTTTATTGACATCAAATGGTATTTCAGTAATAATTATTTGTTCTTTTCCCTTTTCTTTTTTAAACTCAATTTTAGAACGAACAGTAATTTTACCTTTTCCCGTTTGAAAAGCATCACGAATGCCATCAAGACCTTCAACAACCCCACCGGTTGGAAAATCAGGACCTTTAACAATATCCATAATTGTTTCCAAGCGCGAGTTTGGACTATCAATTCTTTTAATTGTTGCATCAATGATTTCACCTAAATTATGAGGTGGAATATTAGTTGCATATCCTGCACTAATACCTGTTGCACCATTAACTAATAAATTAGGAAATTTAGCAGGTAAGACCGTTGGTTCTAATTCTGTATCGTCAAAATTAGGTGCCCAAATAACAGTATTTTTATCAATATCTTTAAGTAATTCATTACTTATTTTAGCAAGTCTTGCTTCAGTATAACGCATAGCAGCTGCGCCATCACCATCCATAGAACCATTATTACCATGCATATCAATATAAATAGTATTTTGTTTCCACCATTGACTCATACGAACCATTGCATCATAAATAGATGAATCACCATGAGGATGGTAATTACCCATAATATATCCTACTGTTTTGGCACTTTTACGATATGGTTTATCATAAGTATTACGATCTTTATACATACCATATAAAATACGTCTTTGAACCGGCTTCAAGCCATCACGAACATCTGGTATCGCACGATCTTGAATGATTGCTTTAGCATATCTACCAAAGCGATCCCCCATTATTTCTTCTAAAGCATAATTGTGGATTCGTCCAAATAAATCTTCTTGCATAATTCACCTACTTATCTATTTTGTAATTATCCTCAAGCGAAAACTCAACATTTTCTTCAATCCATTCCTTACGAGGAGTAACATTATCACCCATTAGTACACTAACACGTTTTTCAGCTAAGGCAGCATCACCAATTGTTACTCTAATTAAAGCACGGGTATTAGGATCCATCGTTGTTTCCCATAACTGTGAAGCATTCATTTCACCTAGCCCTTTATATCTTTGAATATAAGGTTTAGTATTATTCTCAGCTAAAATCTGTTTTAATTCTTCATCTGTCCAAGCATAAAGATGTTTTTTACCATAATCAATTTTATAAAGTGGCGGTAAAGCAATATATAATTTACCTGCTTCTATTAATGGTTTCATATAGCGATAGAAAAAAGTAATTAATAATATTTGAATATGAGCGCCATCATCATCGGCATCAGTCATAATAATAACCTTATCATAATTAACATCATCAATCGTAAAATCACTACCTACACCAGCTCCAATTGTATAAATCATTGTATTGATTTCTTCATTTTTCAATATATCTTCCATACGCGCTTTTTCAGTATTAATAACTTTACCACGCAAAGGTAAAATAGCTTGAAAAGTTCGGTCACGTCCTCCTTTAGCACTACCACCAGCACTATCTCCTTCGACTAAAAACAATTCATTTTTCTTAGGATTACGAGTTTGAGCAGGAGCTAGTTTTCCACTTAAAGCACGTTCTTTTTTACTCTTATCTTTGCCATTACGAGCCTCATCACGAGCCCTACGAGCAGCTTCTCTAACCATTTTACTTTTGCACATTTTCTTCAGTATTTCATCAGCAATTTGTTTATTTTCTTCTAAAAAGAATGATAATTTCTCACTGACAATACTTTCTACAATATTACGTGCTTCAGGTGTTCCTAATTTACTTTTAGTTTGTCCTTCAAATTGCAATTTATCTTCTGGTATTTGAACACTTATAATAGCCGTTAATCCTTCACGCGTATCATTACCTTCGAAATTTTTATCTTTTGCTTTTAAATAACCATTACTTTTGGCATAATCATTAAAAACACGCGTCAAAGCAGTTTTAAAACCAACTTCATGGGTACCACCATCATTAGTCTTAACATTATTGACAAATGATATTATATTTTCAGAATATGTATCTGTATATTGTAGCGCTACATCGACAACAAACTTATCTTTAACACCTTCTGTTGTAAAAACTTTATGAAGTGGCATCTTATCTTCATCTAAATATTCAACAAATGATTTAATCCCTTCGTCATAATGAAAAACTTCACTGCGATCTTCTATTTCATCAATTACTTCAACTGTTAGATTTTTAAGCAAAAAAGCACTTTCTTGCATTCTTTCACATATCGTTGAATAAGAAAAATGTGTAGTTGAAAAAATATCAGGATCTGGTTTAAAAGTAACAGTTGTTCCTGTCTTATTAGTTTTTTCTAAAGTTTTTAACGGAATCTTTGTATGCCCACCATTTTCAAAACGAATATAATGATTATATCCATCACGCTTAATATAAACTTCCATCCATAAACTTAGAGCATTAACAACCGAAGCCCCAACACCATGTAGACCCCCAGATACTTTATATCCACCTTCCTCAAATTTACCTCCAGCATGAAGAATAGTATATATTACTTCTGGTGTTGATTTACCTGTTTCATGTTCTCCAACAGGCACACCACGCCCTTCATCTATAACTGTTATTGATTCATCTTTATTAATTTTAACTATAATTTTATTACCAAAACCATTGATAACTTCATCCATCGCATTATCAACAATTTCCCATACTAAATGATGAAGGCCTCTTCGATCAGTAGACCCTATATACATCCCAGGTCTTTTACGAACTGCTTCTAATCCTTCTAATACTTTTATCGAGCTTTCATCATATCTTGCCATACCATCACCATAATCATTTTAACATAAATTCCTTGTTTTTCCAAACAAAACTATCGTTTATTATAAAAAAGAAAGTAAATTTATTACATATTAAAAAGGATATATCCAAATATAAAACATAAAAAAAAGAAAATTATGATTTTCTTTTTTTACTATTCTTTTTAAGTAATTTTACTTTTGTTATTTCAATTTCTTCTTGAACATTTTGATTTTCTTTAAACTTTGATAAATATTCTAATACTTCTAGACGCTGACTTTTCTTTTTTAGTAATCCACCAGTTTTTGTCCTATAATAAACTGTATCATCACCATAAGAAATAGTCTTTTCTTGATTACATATAGCACATCTTATAACTAATTCATCTTGTTTTACATGTTTAACAGCTAAATAGAAATGTTCATGTGGTTGTTGCTCTAATTCTTCAATTAAACGATTATTTTCTTCAATCAGAGATTGATAATTATATTCTGACACTAAAATATCAAAATATTGTTTTAAATCCCTATTACTACTTTGAATAGTTAATTTGCGATTTAGTTGTGTATTCATGTTTTTATAATTGTTAAAACGCTCATTAATATTTTTTTTCAAATCTGTAATTTCCGTAATATTAATATTTTGAATAAGAATATTTCGAATATTACACATGTTATTGTAATATTCTGTTGAAGAGTTGTATTTTTTCTCATCGTCAAAAGCAGATAAACTTTCACCATTAACACTTGTAAGTTTAGTTAATTTAGAAGAAATATTTTTTAACAAAGTAATCAATTGTACTTGTTCATCATGACGTATTTTTTTATATTCTTCAATATCTAAATCAACATTTAACATAGATGCATATTTTAAGTAATATTCACTAATTTTCTTTTGCACCTCTAAAGTTGCTTCATAATTTAAAATCTCATATAAATTGTTACTTGCTACTCCCTTTTTTTGTTGACCTAATTTATGTAAACAATCATAATATAGTTTTTTATTTTTTAGGGCTTTCAATAATTGATTTTCAATCATAGTATCTCCTCCGGATTAGTATTATAGATAATATTTTAATTAATGTCAAATAATATTTAAAAAATAGAAATGTACTTCTACACTTCTATTCTTCTTCTTTTTCTTGATTGAGTTTAACTAAAACTTCTCTTGGTTTTGAACCATTATTTGGTCCAACAATTCCACGTTCTTCTAATAAATCAATACAACGAGCTGCTCTGTTATATCCCAAACGAAAACGTCTTTGCAAAAGAGAGGCACTTGCTTTTTGTTCTCTTACAACAAACTCAACTATATCATTGTATAATGGTTCATCATAGTCGTCTTTATTATCTACCATTGTAGTTGCTCCTCTATCTTCATCAGCCATAAGAAAAGATTCATTATAATTAGCTTTTTGTTGGCGAATTGTATAATCGACAACTTTTTTAATATCTTCATCAGAAATAAATGTTCCTTGAATACGGATTGGAGTATTTTCTCCTTGTGGTTTAAATAACATATCTCCTTTACCCAATAACTTTTCAGCACCATTCATATCTAATATTGTACGTGAATCAATACTACTGGATACAGCAAAAGATATACGTGATGGAATATTAGCTTTAACAACACCTGTAATAACATCAGTAGATGGCCTTTGCGTTGCGACAATTAAATGAATTCCTGCTGCCCTAGCCATTTGAGTAATTCGCATAATAGAATCTTCAACTTCTTTTGCTGCTACTAACATAAGATCAGCAAGTTCATCGATAATCATGACTATATATGGCAATTTTTCAATTTGCCCTTCCGAACCTAAGCCCGCATTTTTACGTTCTATATATAAATTATAACCCGCAATATTTTTAGTTCCTGTTGTTTCAAACAAATCATAACGGCGTTCCATTTCACTAACCATGCGTTTTAAGGCAATATTTGCTTTTTTAGGATCAGTAACAACAGGTATTAAAAGGTGTGGAACACCATTATACATTGAAAGTTCTACTTTTTTAGGATCAACTAAAACTAGTTTAACTTCGTTTGGTTTAGCACGCATTAAAATAGAAGTAATAATACTATTAATACATACTGATTTACCACTTCCGGTAGAACCGGCTACAAGTAAGTGTGGTGTTTTATTAATTTCCATCCATTGTGGTTGACCCATAATATCGCGACCTAAAACCGCTAATAATTTAGAATTTTCTAAACTCTTAGGAATACTTTCTAATACTTCGCGTACCCCAACCATAGAAGTAGAACGATTAGGTATTTCAATACCTACTGTTCTTTTACCAGGTATAGGCGCTTGAATATGGACATTTTTAGCAGCTAGTGCTAGCGCTATTTCACGATCTAAATTTAATATTTTATTTACTTTAGTTCCAGCTTTTACTTCTAATTCGTATTGTGTGACACTAGGTCCAATATTGGCTTTCACTATTTTTGCATCAATTCCAAAATCTTTTAACACATCACTTAATATAGGAATAGTTGTTTTAACTGCATCTTGATTAATTTTATTATTTGTCTTACTAGCAGAAGTTAAAATACTATATGGCGGTAGATGATAATTAGTATTAATTGCCTCACCACTTTCAACTGCTACTGCTGCATTAGAAATTGGTTTATCAGTTTTTGTATCTTTTAAATCTTCAAGAGAATTAATAACAACTTTATCATCTTTTTCATACTCATCAGCGACCTTATGAATTTCTTCCATATCTTTGTCTTTATGTTTTGTATGAAGAACATCTTTTGTCTTATCAGCAAATTTTCTAATAGCATCAAAAATAGATACACCTGTAAACATCACAATTCCTAAAACAAGTAATACCCATGTCACAATTTTCGCACCGACAACATCAAATAGTGAAGCAAAAAGGCAAGCAAATAAAGCACCTAAAATACCTCCACCATTTTGATTAGTTATAGTTAAAGCACTAATAGAATGTAAAAAATTATCAATTGTTGTTTTTAAAACATCAAACACTGCTAATTTTTCTGAATCTATATATTTAAAATGCGATAGTGTTAAAATCATCAAAAGTGTAATTGTAATTCCAATAACTTTTCCATCTAAAAAAATAGGAACTTCTCTTTTAAAAATCATATAAGCACCAATGATAGTCATAATCGCAAAAAATAAAAACCACCAATTACCCATTAAAAATACACCAAAAGCACTTATTAAACGACCTACTGGTCCAAAACGACCAACACCGATAATCGAAGCCAAAATAAAAACTACACCGATTAATTCTACTTTATAGCTAACATCTGTTTCTTTTTCTTTTCTCTTTTTCTTTTTAGCCACAATATACCTCCTAGCCTTACCACTTTAATTATACCATAAAACACAAAAAAGAACTATAAAAGTTCTTTTTCTAACCTAGTTTATTTAAAACCCTCACTAATTTATCAATCTCTTCTTTGGTATTATAAAAACAAAAACTTATGCGACATACATTATTAATTCCAATCTCATCAGATAACACTTTAGCACAATGACTACCACTACGCACCGCTATATTATATTTATTTAAATAGCTTGCTAACTCTTGACTAGATAAACCTCGATAATTAAAAGCAATAATACCACTTGTACTATTAGGATTATATATAACGATATTAGGATTTTTCTCCAAACTCGAAACAGCATACTTTTTTAATGATAATTCATAATCAGCTATCTTTTCTAACCCAATATCATTTAAATACATAATCGCTTTACGAAGCCCTAAAACGCCAGCAATATTTGGTGTTCCTGCTTCATGACGCCATGGCACATCCTCATAAATTCTTACTCCATCACTAGTAAAACCAACATTCATTCCACCACCAAAAAACATTGGGCGCATGTTAATTAACAATTTTTCTTTAGCATATAAAACACCTATCCCTGTAGGCCCTCCCATTTTATGTCCGGAAAACGCTAAAAAATCAACATCTAGATTTCTTACATCAATCCTAAGATGAGAAATTGCCTGAGCTGCATCGACAACTACCAAAATACCTAGCTCATGAGCATATTCAATAATTTCTTTAATAGGTCTTACATCACCAATAACATTTGTTATATAAGCCAAAGAAATAACTTTAGTTTTATTTGTAACTACTTTCCTTATATTGTCTAAAGTGACTTCATAGTTATTATCAAGTGGAATGTATTTTACATTTACACCTAGTTCATGCCATGGCAAAATATTACTAGCATGTTCACTTTTCGTAAGTAATACTTCATCATCTTCCTTTAAATAATTGAAATACCCAAAAGCTATTCTGTTTAAAGAATCAGTTGCCCCACTAGTAAAAACTATTTCCCTTGAACTCTTGGCATTTATATATTCTTTTACAATATTACGTGTATCTTCATATAAATTACTAATTTTAACTGCATTATCATAATCACCACGATGAATATTGGCTGGATAATAATAATAGTCATTAATGCTTTCTATTACTTGCTTGGGTTTTAAAGTTGTAGCGGCATTATCAAAATAGATTATCCCTGTTTCTAAAATCGGAAAATCTTCACGTTTCATTTTTCACCCCCCCATATATTCATTTTATTTTATGCATAAG
This sequence comes from uncultured Bacilli bacterium, assembly GCA_944368875.1. Lineage (GTDB taxonomy): Bacteria > Bacillota_I > Bacilli_A > RF39 > UBA660 > CALVXF01. Next base: position 13,827 of record CALVXF010000042.1, on the reverse strand, counting down.
ATGAACTTGTTAATATAATATTTGTATATATAACTTATTAATTGCTCATAAAAAAATAGAATATTTCGCAGATATTCACATAAAAAAGAGATATCCTCTTTTTTTTATGATAAAATATAATTGAGGTGAAATTATGGATTGCATATTTTGTAAAATTGCGAATGGAAAAATACCAACTAAAATGATTTATGAAGATGATATAGTAAGTGTTTTTATGGACAATAATCCCGATAGTGATGGTCATTTATTAATTGTTCCTAAAAAGCACATTCTAGATATTGATGATATGGATGATGAAACATGGGTACATATAAAAATGATTACTAAAAAAATGCGTAAACATCTAAATGAAAGATTACATCCTGATGGTTTAACATTAATTCAAAATAATGGCGACATTCAAATAGTAAAACATTTTCATCTTCATCTAAAACCATATTATAAAAACAACCATGAAATTCATGATATCGAACAAATCTATAGCAAATTAAAATAACGATTTAATCGTTATTTTTTTCATTCATAAAACTGTTTATTTCATTTATATCAAAACCCTTTTGATATAACTTCTCTTTAATTTTTTTAAATAACTCATAGTCTTTAAACTTCTTAGAATATTTTATATATAACTTATCATATTCACGCTCTAAATTAGAATTATCTTTAACTTCTAAAGAATCAAAAATATCAATAATCATATCTTTGGAAAAACCACTAAAAGATAATTCATTAATTACTTTTTGTTTTAAAATATAATTAGAATATTTATGATTATTTTTAATTTTCTTGTTAATCAATTTTACAAGTTTTTCTCTTATATCATCTTCACTTAAAGCACTAATAACCTGATTTATAATATCATCATCTATTTGATGTTCTTTTAAATCACTGTATATTTTATTAGGCCCATAATTTGATAAATATAACTTATCACTAGCATATGCTTTAGCAAACACAAAATCATTAAGTAAACCTACTTCCAATAACTTATTAATAATTTCCTGTTGTTCTTTCTCATTTAAATTATTTTTATTTAAATAATTTTTAATTTCATGAATACTTCGAAGACGAGTACTAATCATTTTAATTATTTTATTATAAATATCATAATAATATGTATCTTCATATAAATTTTTTAAAATGTTATTATCTATTTCTCTATTATATAAAAGTTTGTTTTTAAGTATTACATCATCATATGTAACTAGTTTTTCACTATTATCAAACTTTATAGTATATTTACCACTATTATTCTTTTTAATATGTTCAATTTTCATCTCATCACCACTTTAATTATATCAAATGAAAAAGAGTTTTTAAAACTCTTTACACAAAATAATATTAAACTACAATATTATTATTTGTGTTTTAATTACTTAATTAGAAAAACACCTATTTAACGGTGTTTTCTTCTCCTTCAATATGAATTAAATTATTAGCAATTTCTTCTAAAGCGCGACCAATATTTTTTTTGGAAGCATATTCATTTTCTTTCATTTGATAATGATCAGTTGCTTCCATTTCATTAGCACGTTTCAAAACTATGTTAACTAATAAATACTTTGATCCTACTTTATTTAATAACTTATCAATTGATGGATATATCACACTAATCATCTCCCACTTTTAGCATATAATATCTTTTTTTGCTTTGCAAGTAATTAGACAATTATTTACACTATATTTTTTTTAATGCCCACAAGATCTCTACCATACTCCAAGTATCTTGTGCACAATAATCTAATAATTCTTGATACTTTTGTTTGTATTCTTCACTATCCATATTTCCAAAATTAGCATACGTTACTAAAGCCTCAACTCCATTATGTACACCTAAATTATCATATGAAAGTTCAGAAAATAGAGGTAATATTTTTTTGATTGAAAAAGATCCATTCATGTCTTCGTGATAATAATTAAAAGGAATACTATCACTATTTAAGTTTAACTTACTATATAATTTTTGATTGCCTTTAAGAACATCCAAAAGATCAAATATCATATCATGCATTTGCATCAACTCTTTTCGATATTTTGGAAAAATGGTTGCTAATTCTTTAAGTCGCCCTTTTTCAAATGCCATGTTATAAACTATAATTGTCCCTTTAGTTAAATCAATATGTTTTATTAAAGACTTGATTAATTCTTCACGGTGATCATTATTATCAGGTGCTAAATATTCATAATGATCAAGATTTTTATCGCACTTACCTTCTTCAGTTTCAACATGTAGTGAATATTGAAACACACTTTGACTATAACACTTTTCTTTTTTAAAGCGTGGTAAAGGACAAGGGAAAGTTTCAAAATCCAAATAATAAATAGGATATTTTATATGTTTAATAATTTCTTTAATACGCTTTTTATTTATATATGGTTGATGATTTAAAACAACCTCTTTTTGAATCTTATTTTTCTTTCGGGTAAGATAACGATTAGGAACATCTGTCATTTTTAAATAGTTTTCGTTTATCAAATCATATGTTGTTTTTTTAAAAGAATCGACCATAAAACCTAGATGATTATCAATATAACTAAAAACTGAATTATGTTTAGGAATATGTTTCCAACAAACAGGAATATATTTACACTTAGTTGTTTTTTTAACTTCACAGTAAATACCTAAAGGACAAGGTTCAACATTTTTATCAATTAAATAGTTTTCTATTTTTAAAGCATCAGCATGAACAATTTTCATAGCTTCTTTTGTAATTTTTTTCATATCAAAATAGCGAATTATTTCTTCTTTATTCATATCTATATCATAAATAGGTGTATCTTTATCATATAGTCCTTGAAACACATAATCATGATTCAAAACAGCTAAATAATATCCTGATTTTCTTATTTTATCATCCATACCATTTTGTCTTAAATCATTTTCAATAATGTAACGTTGAATAGCCAAATCATAGACATAACGTCCTACTAGACTATATTTATCTAATAATTTAGCACGGGCTTTTACATAACTTTTATTGCTTAAATAAGTAATATCATCATCTTCTAATAAATAGTATATGCCTTTGTCATTTTTAGTAAAAATAGATTTTTTAACACCTTCATCTATAAATGTTAATTCCAAATATTTTTTACTTGTTGTAGCTTTAACTTCAATAATATTAAAATAATTATCTAATTCATTATAAATATCAACATAACACAAATATCTTAATTTACGACGAACAAATGTAAAACACTCTTGATTTAAAGTTTGTTCGGAAAACTTGAAAGTACCTTCAAAATATTTACTAGCTAAATGACCAGCTAATAACTCTATTTTTTTATAATATGGCAACATTACTTCTAACTGAGCATCACTAACTTCTTCCAAATCATTTATATCAGACAATAATTCTTTTAATAATTCCTGTTTTTCTCTATCAATATATGCTTCTAGAGAAATTAAATCATATAATTTTTTAGAATCTATATTTTCTAAAGCCACATAACGCGGACAACGCATATAGTTAATAAAATCAGTTTTAGTTATAGCCATAAATCACCTACTTCAAATATAGTTTTATCTTTTTTAATGTCTGTGTACTATAATGTGGTGTTTGTTCATTTAATAATTCTTGTAACTTATATGCTAGATTTCTATTGCGAATTATTTTACTCTTACCACGATATGTAAAATCAAGCAAAACATCATTACCAAAGACAACAAAACCAGTAGTTTTAATATACGGGAAATTCTTTTTAAATTTAGTTAAATCTTTAGATTGTCTTATAAAAGGATTAACCAAATAATGAAATTTACCATCATCATACCATTCAATTTTTTCTTTTTTTAAATCACCACTTATATTACCTCGATGAGCATTACACATTTCAATAAAATAAACACCTGTTGTTGCGACAACAATAAAATCGGCATAGTATTTATCAGTTTTAATTACTTCATATTCACCTCTTAACTGAGCTAGAGTAAGTTCCATTAACTCATCATCAACATCAAGATCAATTTTCCTTTTTTTAATAACATCTAAACAACCATAACCATACTTATAACGGCGATATATCATTTTGCATATAACTATAATTACAATAATTATAATAAAAGGCAAAAATAAATTAAATATCGTCTTTAAAGCATCCAAAATTATTCCAAGCATCATACACACCTACTTTATAATATCTAAAATCAATTTTTCTTTGTCACATACATCATTTTCTATTTTAAAACAATCTAACAAATCTCTAATTAAACAATCTTTACTAGTTAAATAAACTTTTAATAATTCTTCATCTTTTAAAACAAAGTCTCCTACTTTTTTACTTAAAATAAAACCAACTCTACTATCTACAACATCATCTATATTCACTCTTCCAGCTCCTAAATGACGTACTAATTCACCTAGTTTTAATGTGTCTATATACGTAATATATCCTGTCTTATGAGCCTTAACTGAAAACTTTTTACTATCGTTTATTAAATTTAAAGTCCCATTTTGAGCTTTTACAAATTCTTCAAACTTAGCGTAAGCAGAACCATTTTTTAAATTAACAACACACATATCATATGCTTTTTGGCCATCAATATTTAAACCCAAACTAACCATAATTGATCCCAATGTCAAAACTAATTCTTTTAAATCGCTTGGACCTTCATCTTTTAAAGCTGAGATACTTTCTTCTACTTCTACCATATTACCTATAGCAAAACCAAGTGGTTCGTTCATATTACTTAAAACACAAACTGTCTCTTTACCATGACTTTTACCAATATGAACCATATATTGAGCCAAAGTTTTAGCATCTTCAATTTTTTCAAGTAAAGCCCCTCTACCAACTTTAACATCTAAAACAATTTTATCTGCTCCACTTGCTAATTTCTTACTCATTATTGATGATGCGATTAAAGGAATTGATGAGACTGTATTTGTAACATCACGCAAAGCATATATCTTTTTATCAGCTGGAACTAAATTACCACTTTGACTGACCAAAGCCAAACCTATATCATTTACTTGTTTAATAAAACTATCTTGATCCATATCTACCTTAAATCCAGGAATAGATTCTAATTTATCTATTGTACCACCCGTATATCCTAAAGATCGTCCACTCATTTTAGCAACCTTAACACCACAGCTTGCAACAAGAGGTAATAAAACTAAAGTTGTCTTATCCCCAACACCACCAGTTGAATGCTTATCCACCTTTATGCCAGTAATACAACTTAAATCAATTTGTTTACCACTTTCTAACATAACTTTTGTTAAATCACTGGTCTCTTCATAAGTCATACCACATTTAACTATTGCTTTTAAAAAAGAAGTCATATCCTCATCATTAATAGTACCATCTACATAGTCCATAACCATCTTTTTTATTTCAGCATAACTTAATACACAATTCTTTAATTTCTTGTCTATGATATCTGTAATGTTCATTTTACCACCTAATAAAATTATAACATAAAAAAGAAGTTATTTGATACTAACTTCTTCATTTAAAACTTTTTCATAAATAGCTTTTAATTGTATACCAATTTGTTTAATATCGCGCTCTTTGGCAACTTTATAACCTTCCTCAGTTAAATCAGGTAATCTTCCTTCTAAAATACCTACAATTTTCTCTTTAAATTCAGCATTATTTTTCCCTTTGTAAATATTAACACCATCAACAAACCAACCTTCATAAATAGGAATATCACGCGTTAAAACAGGAATCTTACTAGCTAAAGCCTCTAGTAAGACAATACCTTCTGTTTCCTCTTGCGTTGGAAAGAAAAATAGATCAGCGCCACTATAAGCTCCACGTAAAATCTCTCTTGGAACATAACCAGGAAAATATAAATTATCTAATTTTGTTTCAACAGCTTCTTTTATTTTCATTGGCACTAAATTAAGATTTGTGAAACCAAACCAAATAAACTTATATTCCGGCATACTTTTTGCAAGTTCCACAAAATCTAAAATACCTTTACGCTCAATATATAAACCAACTGCCATCACAATTTTATCATCTTTGCTAAAATTAAACTCTTCACGAAAACGTTTACCTAACTCTTCATCTTTCTTAAAAAAATCTAACTCAATACCATTACTTATGGCAATAATTTCTTTCCCCAAATCATAAGCTTCTAATAATCTTTTAGAATAAGGAGTTGGTGTTAAAATCAAATCAGCTGAAGAATAACATGTCTTAAGCCATGACTTAAATAATGGGGCTACTTGATTAGACAATAAAAAAGAATTGCGAAAATCTTCTTCTGTCGAATGTGCATGATAAATAACCTTTTTACCTAATTTCTTAGCTTTTTTCCCCATTAAAAAAGACTCCGGAAAAATAGTATTAATATGAATAATATCATAATCATCATTAGGATCTAATGTATAAGATACGCCAACTAAATCTAAAGCTTTTTGTTGATGCAAAATAGCTCTACCTACACCACTTTTTTCAACTTGTTCCATCTTATCAGTATGTAGTAATACCTTCATTTTTTATCACCCGTAAATACATTATAACACATTAGCAATTAAAAAACTATTACATTTTTGTCACTAAAGCTTAACCAAAATCACATCAGCACCAACACGTTGTATTTGATCCCAATTAATATCAACTTCATTTTTACTAAAAAGCCATGAAAAAAAACGTTTTCGTGCAACTAAAAAACTAAGCAATTTACCTTCTGCATCAATATTTACATCAATAATATTGCCAAGTAATTTACCATCTTCGGTACTAATAACATCTTTATCTTGTAATTCACTTAAACGCACATAAATCACCTAATACATTATATGTCAAAAAAAAAGAGCTATGCTCTTTTATTGATTATTTTGTGGACCACTAGTTGGTTCAGCTGAAGTAACTGGAGTTACTGGTTCTACCGGTTTTTCTACAACTGGCGTAACTGGAGCACTTGGTGCTACTGGAGTTACTGGTTCTACTGGTTTTTCTACAACTGGCGTAACTGGAGCACTTGGTGCTACTGGAGTTACTGATTCTTCAACAATTGGTTCACCAGAAACATCCATATTTTCTTTTTTCTTATTTTGTTTTTGATTAGCAATTTTTACTAAAACTACAAGTAAAACAACAACTAAAACTGCAACAAGTATAATAGCGCCATAAAATACTACTGGATTATTAAAATCTAACACAAAATCACCTCTTTCTTATTGTTCGTATTAGTAGTCTCCTACTATTTTAAGTTTAACATATCCTATACACTTTTTCAATCGTTATTTCATCATTTTTTTAATATTTGCTAAGCCACTTTTTTCTAATCGGGAGATTTGAGCTTGACTTATGCCAATTTCATTAGCTAATTCCATTTGTGTTTTTCCATAGAAATAACGCGATTCAATAATATACTTTTCTTTATCTTTTAAACTATTCAAAGCCTTATTAAGAGCTAGTGAAGTAAGCGTAGTCTCGCCATTAGAATTTCGATCTTCTAATTGATCTGATAAATAAATTGTATCCCCACCATCATTATATATAGGTTCAAATATACTCATTGCTTCTTTAGTACTATCTAAAGCACAACTTATATCATAATCTGAAAGATTTAATTGTTTTTTAATATAATCAGTGCTTGGTTCACATCCATAATCTTTTATATAATCTTCTTTTAATTTTAGGATTTGATAAGCAGTATCTTTTATACTACGAGCAATTCTAACACTATTATTATCTCTAATAAATCTTTTGACCTCACCTACAATCATTGGAACAGCATAAGTACTAAATTTAACTTCATGAGATAAATCAAAATTATCAATGGCTTTAATTAATCCTATGCAGCCAACTTGAAATAAATCATCCATATTTTCACAACGATTATTATATTTCTTTAAAATTGATAAAACTAATTTTAAATTACCATTCACTAGTTTTTCTTTAGCCTTAAGATCTCCATTTTGATATTTTTTGAATAATACATACATCTGTTCATTATTTAAAACTTTAATATTCGCAGTATTCACGTTAGCAATTTCAACTTTGTAACGTGCCATGTATATCTCCTTTCATATCCATTGTGATATAAAAGGGAAATTTTTATACAAAAAACTTATTCCCAATAAGAAATAAGTTTTTTAACAACACTATATAAATTACTCTGTTCGCAAAGCTTCTACTGGATCTTTTTTGCTTGCCATAAATGCAGGAATAAGTCCACCAATTAGTGTTAATAACATACTAATAACTAATAAAATTAAAGCATGATAAGGATTTAACTGTGCTACATTAGATAAATCTGTTAAATCTTTTATAATCTTATTTGTTGGATATGTTAATAGTTGAGCAATAATTAATCCTAAAACACCACTTGTAAAACCAATAATCAAAGTCTCAGCATTAAAAACACGCGTGATATCTTTATTACGAGCTCCTAATGCACGTAATAAGCCAATTTCTTTAGTACGCTCTAAAACACTAATATAAGTAATAATTCCTATCATAATACTAGAAACAACTAAAGATATCGAAGAAAAAGCTACTAAAACAATTGTAATCGCATCCATAATACCACCTGATAAATCAGTTAATAAAACAGCCATATCAGTATAATAAATTTTGTCCTCTTCATCTAGATTCTCATTATAAGCATCTAAATATTCAAGTAAAAAGTCCTTAGAATCAAAATCCTCAGGATAAATATTGATCATTACAGGCACACTATTTACACCCAATAAATTGAGCAATTGTTCTTTTATTTCGGGCAATTGAATTTTTTCACCAGTTAAAACATTATAATCACTATTTTTTTGCATAACTCCAATTTTAGAATTAGCATTTTTAGTTAAAACTTCTTGCATCAAATCTTCAGTATAAGCTAAACCACCAGCAATAGTTATAACATTTTCATCTTCCTTAAGTCTCAAAATACCAGCAATTTTTAAAGTTAAATTAGACTCATCAGCATAAATAGCTTCATAGTCTGTATTAATCATAAAATAAGACCCATAATCTTGATAAAAAGAATCATTAAAAGCCAATTTAATTTCTAAACCAAGTAAATCTTCAAAATGAATATCCTCTTCTAAATCAAACCCTAAACTTTCTAAAAGATCACTATTAACACGATTACTAGTATCGACTATCAAAACTAAATCTTCTTTATTTTCAGGCATATTACCAGCTAAAACATCATAATGTGCATCTAAGTATGAATTATCCTTATCTCCTAGTGAAAAAGGTAAACTAGTAAAATATTGACTATCTAAAGCTTCTACTCCATCAGTCGTTTTATAAAACAAATTTAAAGCCGTATAACGTATATAATTTATCCCAGAAATATATTCACTATTTGCCTTCTCTAAATAATCAATATAATCTTGCGTAATTACATTTGTATGACTAATTGTCTCTTCAATACTTTTTAAAGGATATATAACATCATCATCTGGATACAACTCATATTCTGTCTGATTGTTAACAATTTCATTTATCGTTTCACTATCCATTTGAGCCTCAGATATAATAATTGGCATACTTGATAATGAATCGCGTTCAAACTTAGAAATTTGAATATCAAAACCATTACTTAAAGATAAAATTAAAGCAATCCCAATAATACCAATACTGGATGCTAAAGAAGTAATAAAAGTACGCCCTATTTTTGTCTTAATATTATTAAAAGATAGTTTTAGTGCGGTTTTAAAACTCATTGCTGTTTTCTTAATTTTGTATTCTTCGCTAGCCACATTGTCACTAACAGGATTACTATCACTAATAATCTTTCCATCACGTATTTCAACAATTCTATTTGCGTAATTATTGGCAAGGTCTGGATTATGTGTAACCATAATAACTAACTTATCCTTAGCTATTTCTTTAATAAGTTCCATGATTTGCACACCTGTTTTAGAATCTAATGCTCCGGTTGGTTCATCTGCTAAAATAATTTCCGGATTATTAGCAAGAGCACGAGCTATTGCAACTCTCTGCATTTGACCACCAGATAATTGATTAGGTTTTTTATGAGCATGTTCTTTTAAACCAACTTTTTCTAAAACTTCTAAAGCTTTTTTTCTACGTTTTTTAGCTTTAACACCACTTAATGTCATTCCCATTTCAACATTATCTAAAATAGTCAAATGACTAATCAAATAAAAAAAAAAAAAAACAAAGCCAATACAATTATTACGATAACTATCCCAATTACGATCTTTAAAACTTTTAGTTGATTTATTATTAATAATTAAATCGCCACTTTCATAGCGATCAAGTCCTCCTATAATATTTAACATTGTAGTCTTGCCACTGCCACTAGGACCAAAAATTGCAACAAACTCATTTTTACGAAACTTAAGACTAACATCATCTAAAGCCACTTGATGAAAATTACCAGTTGTATATGTTTTTTTAATGTTTTTTAACTCTAACATTATTTACGTCTCCTTTTTTTCTTTGGATGATTAAGAAAATATTCATCAATAGCTTTATTTGCTTCCATGATTCTTCTTTCATCGTTAGCATCCATTTTTATAAAAGTCACAATGTGAATAATTATAAGCAAAACAAGTAAAAAAATATTATAATCTAATGATAAGCCTATTAAAAATAAAGCAATTGATGTACATACCACAAATGACCCTTCCAAATCTCTTTTCTTAATCTTAAAATCTTCAGTTGACTCTAGTGTCCCTATAATTAAAACTTTTAAAACAAAATAATTAATAAAAATCATAAGAATAGGTGCAACATAACTATTGCTATATAAAAAATTCATGCCATAGCAAATTAAAAGCATGGTAAATATATATTTACCAACATAATAAATAATATTATATGCATTACTACCTCTAACCATATAATCATCCTATCTATGAATAATTATATCAAATCACAAGCTATAAGTAAATTTATTCACCTACAATATTCTTAAGTTTACGAATAACTTTTTTCTCAATTCGGGAAATATATGACTGACTAATATTAAGTAAACTAGCCACTTCCTTTTGCGTTAATTCTCTTTTATTATTTAATCCATAACGTAAAACCATTATTTCTTTATCTCTTTTTTTCAACTTAGAAATCTCTTGTAAAATACTGTCTCGTTCATATTCATTTAACAAACCCTTTGTAACTACATCATTCTCTGTTCCTAAAATATCTTCTAGTCGTAATTCATTACCTTCAGAATCATAACTTAGACTATCTTCTAGACTAACTTCTCCTCTTCTTTTTTTATTCTTTCTTAAAAACATCAATATTTCATTATCAATACAACGTGAAGCATAGGTTGCTAATTTAATATTTTTATCATGATTATAAGTATTAACTCCTTTAATTAACCCAATTGTCCCAATACTAACTAAATCCTCTAAATCAACTTTAGTATTTTCATACTTTTTAGCCAAAAAAACAACCAAACGAAGATTGTGTTCAATCAACTTATCACGGGCCACACTATCCCCATTTTCCGCAAGTAATACTAGACGCAACTCTTCTTCCTTACTAAGTGGCTCAGGTAATTTATCTAAACTACCTACATAATATAAACTGCCAAATAAACTTCTAAAAAAAGCAATAATTTTCTTTAACATATATATTCTCCTAATCTATTATTTATAAGACAATTAACACCATCGATATTAATCTTTTGCGAGCTAAGACCTACTAGACAATTAACTTTAATATCATTAATAAACACTTTAGCTTTAAAACACCGCATCATCCTACTACCATCAATACCACTTATAGGAACTAAAATATTACCAGATAAACTTTTATCATAGATAATAATAATAGGCTTATGGGTATAAGGATCTACTAAATTATTACCACTATCTAAAAAACCTTTGTAATTATATTCACAACCTCTAAATATTATACATACATCATAAATATTATTATAAATATTTCGCTGTTTTTTATTTTGCTTAATATAAAAATATAAAACAAAAGGACTGAGTAAAATTAATAAAACATAGTTAATACTAAACCCCTCATGAAAGAAAACTAAACCAATTTGTTTATAAGCAAAACTAACATTTAAATAATAAAGAAACCCACCCAAAATAATACTTATAAAATATAAATAAATAAAATTAAAAAACATATACCTTAAATCATGATAACCAAAACTAATAATAAGCATCAAAATACTAACACCAAACTTAAGAAAAAACAAACTAACACTATTTAAAGGTAAAAATAAAAAGAAAATAGACAAAGCCCCTACAACACTACCCAATATAATCCTACTTAACTTAGCTTTTCTTTTTAAAACAATACTAGTAGTCATAAGCAGTAGAAAATCAAACCCAAAATTTAATAAAAATAATAAATCTAAATAGATCTTCATATAATCACCAAATACATTATAAAAAAAACGCCACGCTAAACGTGTCGTTTTAAAGTTTTTAACTAAAAAAGAGAGAAAATCTCTCTTATGCACTTTCAAGTAAGTGCTCTATTTCTCGTACACTAGGAACATAGCCTTCACTAACAACTTTACCGTTAATAACTAAGCCTGGTACGTTTTTTATCTTATACTTTTTCATCTCCTTCATATCGTCTAGTAATTCAATTACAACTCGACCACCATAGGAATTACTAGCACGAGTTACCATTTTTCTTAACTTAAGACCATTACTACAATTTGCACCGATAATCTTGATTTCCACCTATTCACCTCACCTTCTATTAACATTATAATTTTTATTTATGAAATATTTGTGAAAACAAAATGAAAAGTTAATTCCAATAACTTTTATACTTAAGATAATTGCTAATACCTAAATAACTATTAAAGCATAACTTAACAGTATCAACATCTACTTTTAAAACTCTACCTTCTAAATATAACTTATTTAATTTCTTTAATTTTCTTCTCTGTCTATAAATAGTATCTTTAATAGGTATACGCATTACTTTACCATTAGAAAAAACCTTATAACACCATTTACAAAAAAACAAATGACTCTCTTAAAGGAATCATTCTAGTCTTCTTTACATTAATTTGAATGCCTAATTTAGAAGCAAGCATCTTATATTCTTCTAATAACTTAAATCCATCTTCCTTAGTTTTAACAATAACAAAAGAATCATCCATAAATCTAACAAGAGGCCATTTATTATTAACTAAATGATCTAACTCATTAGCAAGCATTAAAGCTTCTTGTTGTGCAAGTTCAACCCCTAATAATAAACCATCTCCCATAAATAAATAATCTTCTAAAACCTTAACAGTATATAAATCATAAACATATTTTGAATGAATACTTCTTATAATATCATGGCGACAACTAGGAAAATACTTAGAATAATCAACAATAATCACATAACCATTTAAACCATTTTTTAAATACCACGAATACAATATTTTTTTAACATAATCAAGACTAAAATGAAAACCTTTCCCTTTAACACTCGCACCATTACCATAAACAAAATGTGGATAATACAACTTAGTTAAGATTTCATTAGCCAAAACTTTATGAACTAGTCTATCTTTAATATGCGGTGCATTAATATTTCTAACTTTTCCTCTTTCATGAATAGTAAAAGCATAGGTAGCACCTACCTTATAATTATTTGTCTTTATATTATAACATGTTGTAGCTATATTAGTAAACATGTGTAATTTAAACATCTGAGTACTTTTTTTAAAACCAACTCCCTTACAACACTTATCAGCGTAATACATAACTTTATGAAAACAAAAAGCTTCATCAATACTTCCATATTTATTATTTCTAATAATATTTTTTTCTTCTCTTCTTTTCTTTCTTCGCTGATATCTTAACTCTTTTCTTTCTCTACTATTCATATCCACCTCACAAAAAATAGGCTTATTAAGCCTACGATTAATGTATAACATATTGTTTATTTTTATTGTTACAAAGTTTTACC
>CALVXF010000041.1 GCA_944368875.1 uncultured Bacilli bacterium | reverse complement strand
AATTAAAAAATTCATATTTTTCATCAAAATACATAAATACTGATTTGATAACACCAATAATGGGTGTTGAAACAAACATTCCTATTATACCCCAAAAATATCCAAATAGCAATAACCCAGATATAATTGTTACAGGATGTAATTTTGTTGATTTACTCATAATTACTGGTTGAATAAAATTGCCTTCAACAAATTGAATAACAACAATAACCGCTAAAACTAGAAGCCCAGTTGTCGGTGATTGACTAAAACCAACGATAACAGCAGGTGCCCCACCAATGTAAGGTCCAGCATAAGGAATAACATTAGTAAGCCCACAAAATAAACCAAATAACATTGGAGCTTTTAAACCAACTAACCATAAGCCCAGACTACTTATGACAAAAATAACAGTTGAATCAAAAAGTGCTCCTCTCACAAATCTTCTAAGCGAATTATTAATTTCATAAATTAAGCCTTTAGTATCATGACGATAACGTTTCGGTAGATATGCGAGTAATGTTTCAGTGACATTTTCACAACTCACAAGTAAAAAGAAGCCAATAATTAAACCAACTATAAATGTACCCAATCCACTAAACAAAGCTTTAACCACATTAACTGTAATAGATGGTAGATCATTAGTCATTTTATCACTAAAAATATCTAATTGTTCAAATAATTTATTTTGAAAACTTACTGCATCAAAACCATCAATATTGCCCAATTTATTGAAAATATTATCTATCCAATTTTGAACACTATTAACAATATTAGGAACTATTTTTACTAACTCATTAAATTGTGTGCTTAATAGAGGAATTAAAGTTCCTAAAACTAAAGCTATAATACAAAAAAATATTAAATATGTTAGTACAGATCCAACAGTTCTACTTAAACCTCTTTTTTTCAAAGCCGAAACAATAGGATCAAATAGCCAAGCAATAACTACACCTATAATAAGAGGTGATAAAATCGATAAAATAGATAAGATATAGTTTACTATTTTCCATTCCTTAAAAATTAGAGTAAAAACATAAATAGCCAAAATTATTGTTAAAATTACGCCTATACTAAGAATTGTTTTACTTAATTTTGCAACTTCATTAATTGTTTTATAATCTAATTCACTGTTTTTATTTTTCAACATATTATCACCAACTTAATTATAACATCCCAGTGCAAATATGTAAATAAGCTCAATAATTATTTAGTAAACTGAAGGTTTTATAACCAATTGCTTAACTTTACTAGATTGTTCTTGTAACATATTTTGTTTTTCATTAAAATCATATACCACAAAAGCACGTAGATCTTCTATATCCGTATTAACTTTATAAGCATTTTTAGTACAATCTTGGACATATAACTGACCTTGTTTTTGATATGGAACATAACCATTGCGCATCAAAATATGAACCGATTCTGATTTAGATTTATAAAGAACTTTACCATTAACTATTTGATCTTTATTTTTATTAACAAAAGAAATTTCTTCTTTATTAATTGCATATCTAGCATAAGCTTTATCAATTCCTATATTTGCAAAATGTTGGTTAGCAGCTTCTAACAGCATTGAATTATATCCATTTCCCCTATGGTTTTTTAATGTCGCCATTCCATAAATATAAGCAATAATTTCAGAATCATTAAAATCAACGCCGTGTTCTTTATGCATTACATCATTACCATAAGACAAAGTATATGTAACTATAGAAACTAATTTACCGTCTACAAAACATCCAAAAACACTATAATCATCATTAGGATAAATTCCTCTATAAAATTCATTAATTTTTTCTATATTACTCTTTTTATATAAATGCCATTCATCCAAAACATCTTGTTCGGATAATTTTTCATACCACGGTGCTTCCTTAAATACATATAATACTTGTTTAAATTCTTCATAATCATTTTTGTTTAATTTTCTCATTTCAATCTTACTCATAAATTCCCTCCGTTTTATCAAATTCTTCTAAAAATTTTTCATATATATTATATAATTTTTTTAACCCCTCTTTTGTCACATACTCATTTTCACAATGCGCATAATTTCCATATGGATTCATCAAAATAGTTGTAATATTTTTATCCGAAAAATAGATTGCATCACTAGTTGAAGCATTTTTGATTATTTCAATTGGATTACCAATTTCTTCAGCAGCTATCTTTAAATACTTCTTTAATAATGAATCAGTCAAGTTGGTCTTAAACAGTGAACCTTCTGCTAAAACTTCAACTTCACACTTATCATCAATTTGCTTAATCGTTTTAATTATATCTTCTTTCGTGTCTTTAGATGTATGCCTAATATCCAAGCACATATTCCCAAAAAAAGGTACTTGATTTAAGGCTTTTCCACCCTCTATTGTAGATAAATTGATAGATGTTACGTAATCTTTATCACTTTTAGGTAAAGGATAAATTTTAATTAATTTATTATAAATATTCATTAAGGCAATAATGGCATTATCTCCATTATATGGCTCAGACGCATGAGCTGGATTGGTTACAACACTTATTTTAAGTTGTAACAGTCCTTTTTCTTCTTCTACTAGTTTAAAATTATTACCTCCGTCTGGTACAATTGCTAATCGACAAGTATAATGTTTCATTAACTCTTGAACACAAAAACCGTCAATTTCTTCATCACTGGTAACAAACATGGCAACTTTCTTTTTATAATTATGCGTTTTTAATAAATGCAAACAAACACTAACCGATCCTTTCATGTCAATAGAACCACGGCCATAAACATTCACTTGATCTTCACTATATTCGTATTTGTTGGAAGGCACCACATCTATGTGGGTACAAAAAATTAAATCCAAATTTGTGTCTTTAGTATTACTGATAACCATAGCTTTTCTGCCATTAAAAACATATTTTTTTATATACCATTTATTTTTCATAAGTGTTTCAATATAGTTAAACACATCTTCAAAAGCTTTGTCGTTTCCTAAAACAGTTTCATAAGAAATTAGCTTTTTTAATATTATTAAAATTTCTTTTAAATTATTCATAATTATATCCTCTCTTTCAAATAAAAAACCTTATGCTTGTGCATAAGGTTAAACAATTATAATTAACATTAACCGTAAACACAAGCACCATTAAACACGCTTGTATCTACGGACTATTTTACCGTATTACCAAGCGTTTTATTAAGCGTCTACGATTTAAAATGTTAATTAATTTCATATATTATCTCCCTTGTTCATAAATGTTAACATAAACTAGAGTATTTGTCAATACGCCTAAACCGTCATAAGTTCGTTTTCTTTATTCTTTAATTTTTCATCAACAATTTTGTTATACTTATTAATCAATTCTTGAACTTCTTCTTGCCCATTTTTAATATCATCTTCTGGCAATTCAAGTTTTTTAATTTCATTGTTCGCATCTTGTCTAACATTACGAAGCGCAATTCTGCCATCTTCAGCTAAACTTCTTACTTGTTTAACATATTCACGACGTGTTTCCTCTGTTAAAGCTGGTATATTTAAGAAAACTACTTCACCATTATTATTTGGTGTTAAACCAATATTAGCTTCATAAATACCTTTTTCAATCGCTCCTAAACAACTTTTATCATATGGTTTAATCATAAGTTGACGTGCTTCAGGAATTGAAATATTAGCTAATTGTTTTAATGGTGTTGGCGTGCCATAATATTCTACCATAACACTATCTAAAATGGATGGATTGGCACGTCCGGCCCTAACATTATTAAATCTTTTTTCCATATTTTCAATAGCCGTTTGCATACCTAATTCTGCTTCCATTAAAATATCATCCACAATAATTCCTCATTTCTAATATAATTATATTATATCTCTTTAAATTATTCAATATTTAATTATTTACTTTGTGTGTTATCATCGTTGTATTCTCATTAATAGCTTCAAAACGATAACCATTATTTAAACCATATACAATAATTGATTCTATAGCATTAGCTGTATATAATTTAGTATCATGCATTAAAACCATATTTGGTCTACTTTTACTTAAACTTCTAATTGTGTTATTATAAACGCCTGTTGCACTAGTTGTTCCACCGGCATCTCCACTGGATATATTCCAATCGTAATATTTATATCCTCTACTTAATACTTCATTTGTTAAAGCCGTCATAATTCCAACACTATATT
>CALVXF010000040.1 GCA_944368875.1 uncultured Bacilli bacterium | reverse complement strand
AGGTTTTTAGGTCAAAATGTCTTTTAAGTATGATATAATTATATAAGGAGGATAAACATGAAAATAATTATCGAAACAAAAAATAATAAAACACGTTTAAATAAGTTTATTGATTGGTTGATATATATGGCATGTTATGCCATAGTATTGATTGCTGTATCACTAATATTTAGAAAAACTATTTATATAGATCCTGAATATGGATATCTTTGGGGTTTTCTAGCAGCCGTTATAATTTATGTATTAAATAAAACTATTAAGCCTGTCTTAGTATGGTTAACACTTCCTATAACAGGTTTAACTCTGGGAATTTTTTATTTCTTTATAAATGTTTTCATTTTAAATATTACTGAATTTATTTTACAACCTCATTTTGCAATCCATGGTATATTTATGTCTTTTATAGTCGCAATATGTATTAGTATTATGAATACATTAATGGAAACACTTGTAATTGAACCATTAATTAGAAAGGGGAAAAATAGATGAATCCAATATTTCTTGATTTAGGAATTGTTAGTATAAAATGGTATGCGGTCTTTATTTTTATTGCTTTAATAGTAGGGGGAGCATATGTTATTAAAGAAAGCAAAAGATTTGGAATATCCGAAGACGATATTATTAATCTAGCTTTTTGGTTAATTCCTTTTGCGCTTGTAGGAGCACGTTTATATTATGTTTTCTTTAACTGGGAATACTATAGCATTAATAAAATAGAAATACTAGAAGTATGGAATGGAGGACTTGCCATTCATGGTGCTTTACTAGTTGGCTTATTATATATTATTTTATATACAAAAAAGAAAAAAATTAAAACATTACGTTTTTTAGATATCATGGTTGTAGCCCTTTTAATTGGCCAAGCTATTGGTAGATGGGGTAATTTCTTCAATAGTGAAGCATATGGAACAGAAACAACACTAGAATTCTTACAAAACTTACATCTACCACAATTTATTATTGATGGGATGTATATTAATGGTGCTTATCATCAACCAACTTTCTTGTATGAATCAATATGGTGCATTATAGGTTTTATTCTAATATTAATATATCGCAAATACAAATATTTAAAAATAGGACAACTTACAAGTTTTTATCTCGTATGGTATGGTTTAGGACGTTTATTAATCGAAGGATTGAGAACAGATAGTCTAATGCTTGGGGATTTTAAAATGGCTCAAATAGTATCTATTCTAATGATTATAATAGGTGTTATTATGCATATTTGGGCGGGAAGAGATTCTAAATTCGTAAACCTATATAATGAAAAAAAGAAAGTAGAATTTACTGATTTACCAGAAAATATTCAACAATTACAAATAAACAACCTAAATAAAATAATAAATGAAACAAAAACACAGCAACAACCAACAACTCCTCAACAACCAGTTAATAATCAACAACCTAAACCTGTTGATACAGGAGATGAATTCAAATGGTAGTATACGATACAATCATAATAGGTAGTGGGGTAGCAGGTATGACGGCAGCCATATATCTAAAAAGAGCCAACCTAAACATCCTGCTTTTAGAAAAAAATATACCTGGAGGTCAAATCAATCAAACACCAGCAATATCTAATTTTCCAGGCATAAAACAAATCGATGGCGTAAGTTTATCACTAAGTATTTTAGATCAACTAAAAAACTTAGGTGTTGAAACAAAATATGGAAATGTCATCGACATCAAAACTGGAAAAATCAAAACCATAACAACTGACTTAGAACAATATAAAACAAAAACAATTTTAATCGCAACAGGTAGAAAACCTAAAGAATTAGGTTTAGAAAACGAAAAACAACTGACAGGTAGAGGTATCAGTTGGTGTGCTATATGTGATGGACCACTATATAAAAATAAAACAGTAGCAGTTGTAGGTGGTGGTAATAGTGCCTTTGAAGAAGCACTATATCTATCAACAATCGTAGAAAAACTATATCTCATTCACCGTCGAAACACCTTTAGAGCCGATCCTATCCTATTAGAAAAACTAAAACAAAAAAAGAATGTCGAATTTATTCTAAACGCAAACATAACCAAAATAAATGAAGAAAACAATCACTTAAAAAATATCGAAGTAAACAATCAACCACTAAATATCGATGGCTTATTTATCTATATTGGTTTTGAACCAGCAACCAAAATATTTGAAAAAATAAACATTAAAATGGATAATGGTTACATCATAACTAATAAAAAAATGCAAACAAATAAAAAAGGCATATATGCAGCCGGAGATGTCATCAAAAAAGATTATTATCAAATCACAACAGCCATAGGAGAAGCAACAACAGCAGCTTTAACTATCAAAAGAGATTTGGAATAATCTTTTTTTTATAAAAAAATTACGTGTGTGTGGGAAACCACATCTTGCAAATAATAAAAAACATGATATAATTTAATCAGAATAGGAGAAGATTATGAAACAAAAAGCATTCACACTAATCGAATTACTAGCGGTGATAGTAGTTCTAGCGATTATAGCCTTAATCGCAACCCCAATCATCATGGGCATAATAAATGAAGTAAATGAACAATCAATAGTAAGAAGTGTTCAAAATATTCAAGATGGAGTAGAAACATTTATAATGTCAGAAAAAACACTAAATCCTGAATATGTATTTAATCAAAGTGATTATAAATATAGTGGAAAACAATATCAAGATATAGCCATATTAACAAATGAAAAAAACCAAGCCAGTGTAGCAATCTATGAAAATGATAAATGTTACTAT
>CALVXF010000039.1 GCA_944368875.1 uncultured Bacilli bacterium | reverse complement strand
TATGAAATAACATATTATGCAACGGATTGTAGTGGAAATGAAGGGGCATTTTTAGTTCACATTATCGTAGGAGATAGTGTACCACCAGAAATAGTAAGTATAACAGCAAACACAACAGAGTGGGTGTTAAGTGGTATTCAATTAACAGTAAATGCAACAGATAATATAGGCGTAACGGAATATAGTTTTGATGGTGGTGCAACATGGCAAGAAAGCAATGTATCAAGTAATTATAATGAAGCTGGAACTATTGATATTCAAGTAAAAGACGCAGGAGGAAATATATCAAGCAAAATAGTTACTATAGAAGGAAGAACAGAATATGGCTATCAAGATGTAGCAAGTTGATCAAGCAGTTATTCAACGAGTGCTCCAAGTGATGGTTATTATACATCTAAAACTCAATATCGAGTTAACTATAGATATACCACTTCTTCAACTTCATCTATAGGTCCATGTGGTTGGAGTGGTAGTGAATTATGTGGAGAAGGTAAGAACTGTAATGGTTATGGAAATTGTGATTGCATGTGGAATGCATGTGGTAGTGGAGGATGTTATTGGAAGTGTTATAAAACAACATCAACATCTCATACTGGAACAACAGATTGGCAAGATTCTTCGACTTCAGTTCCGAGAGGAGATAAAACTGGTATAGCGTCTACACGTACTGTTTATGCACCACCTGCTTCATGGGGAAGTAGTACTGGTTGGACAACAAGTGGTGCTTATACACAAACAACTAGTCGTAAACCAGTTATTAGGACAATGATTCATTTTGCAGGATAATTAAAGAGATTTTAAAATCTCTTTTTTTTTCGACATTTTTTTAACTTTCATTAATATATAATGAAAATGGTGATAGTATGAAAGCAAAATATTTATTTCTTCTTTTTCTAGCTTGTTGGTTTGGTTATATATTTTATAATTATTTGTTTCATGAATATAATGATACAACAATTCCAATTAGTGTTACTTCTAAGGAATTATATTTTTTACAATACGGAGCATATTCTAGTTATGAAAATATGCAAAAAGCAGTTATGCCTCTTTCTGATTATACTTATATATCAGATGATAAATATTATTATGCTTTTGTATGTATTACTGCTGATTATGAAAATATGTTGAAAGTAAAGGATTATTATAAAAGTATAGGGTATAATCTATATAGTAAACAAATCGAAGTAACTTCAAGTTCTTTTTTGGAATCACTTAGCCAATATGATTTACTATTAAGTGAAACGAGTGAAGAACAAACAATTCCAACTATTTGTAGTCAAGGGTTACTTAGTTATGAGGAGGAAGTAAAAGTTGAAGATTAAGGAAATACCCACTTTAGATAGACCACGTGAAAGATTGCTTAATATGGGAGTTAAATATCTATCTAACGAAGACTTGTTAGCTATCTTACTAAAGACAGGTAATAAAAAAAGTAACGTTAAAGAATTAGCGCTACTATTATTAAAAGAAGTTGGTGAGATACCCAATTTAAGTGATATTTCATATGAGCAGTTAGCTAAGATTAAAGGAATAGGTATAGCTAAAGCTACGACTATTTTAGCTGCTATCGAATTAGGTAAAAGAATAAATGTAAAACCACTTATTAGAGAAAGACTAAATAGTCCAGAAAAGATTTTTAATTATTATCGCTATTTGATTGGAAGTAAAAAACAAGAATATTTTTGTTGTGTTTACTTAGATAATCAAAAAAGAATAATAAAGGATAAAATTATTTTTATTGGTACATTAAATTTTAGTCCTGTTCATCCAAGAGAAATTTTTAAAGAAGCTTATTTATTGAGTGCCTCTAGTTTTGTTTGTATTCATAATCATCCTAGTAATAATCCTATTCCTAGTAAAGAAGATATTATAACAACAAAAAGGCTTTCTGAAATAGGAAAATTATTGGGAATTCCTTTGGTTGATCACATTATTATTGGGATTGATAATTATTATAGTATGTTAGAACAAGGTGATATATGAAAAGATATGTATATATAGTTATATTGATAATAGTTTTGTTTATAGGAAGAAATTATCTTCGCAATTTTGTTTATGATATAATTGGTCTTTTGACAAATAAAAATATTACAATTATCTATGCAGATAGTGCTACACAAGAGAGAATAAATGCTTTAAATAACGATATTCAAGAACTTAATAATTTATTAAAATTAAATAATAATCTAAGTACTTATGATTTTGTTAATGCAACGACAATTACACGTAATACAGAATCGTGGTATAACTTTTTTGTAGTAGATAAAGGATTTGATGATGCGATTGAAAAGGGGATGGCGGTTGTGACAGATAAAGGATTAGTTGGCATAGTAGATGATGTTAAAGAAAAATATAGTCGAGTTAGATTATTAACGAGTAATGATGTGGGTAATAAAATATCTGTGAGTATTAATCATGACGGAAACTATATTTATTGTTTTCTAGATAGTTTTAATGGTCGATATGTATTAAAAGGGATTAGTGATATTATGGAAATAACAAAAGGAGATGTTGTTACTACAAGTGGTCTTGGACAATTTCCTAGTGGCTTAGTAATTGGTTATGTAGACGAAATAGAATATGATAATTATGAATTAGATAAAACTGTCTATGTTAATCCAATTGCAGGAATTAATAATATTACATATGTTAGTATCATTCGTAAAGATCTTTAGTTTAATCTTTATACAAGGCATTTGTAATAATTACATATCGTGTTTATTATTTCCTATTTTATATCTTTTTTTTATAAATCAAAAAGATTATTTTATATTGCTTGTACTATCATTTATCTATGAAATTATATTTACTAATCACTATTTCATCTTTATATTTATTATTTTTTTATTAATAAAACTTAAAAAAATATTTTATAAGTTTTTTAGACAGCAATTATTTATTGATTTATGTTTTTTTACTTTAAGTATTATAGTTTATAGTTTATTAATGTATATTTATTTAAGCATAATTAATAATCAAACTTTTGATGTAATGTATTTTTTAAAAATAGGATCTAAGCATATTATAGTAAACTTATATGTCCTGATTATTATTTTACTTATTCAAGCAATATTTAAATGTAAACATCATATATTTAAGTGGTGATAATGTGAAATTAAGTAAAATATTATTGACTTTAATTTTATTTATTGGTGTTTTAATTGGACTAAAAAAAGATCTCAACTTTCGTACTCTTTTTTACGACAAAGTATATAATGAAAACTTTAACTTTGCTTATTTTAATAAATTGTACACCCAATATTTTGGTTCGCCTATGCCATTTTTTATTGATAGTACAGAAACAGTTTTTAATGAAAAACTTGTGTATACTAGTCTTGATGAATATTATGATGGAATTGTTTTAGATGTAGATTCTAATTATCTAATTCCCGTTTTGAGTGAAGGAATGGTTGTTTTTGTAGGTGAAAAAGAATACTATGGTAATTCAATTATAATAGAGGATGCTAGCGGTGTTGAAATTTTATACGGAAATCTTAATACTTTTAATTTACAAATGTATGATTATGTAGAAAAAGGTACTTTAGTAGGTGAGGTTGATAAACAATTATATTTAGTTTTTAGCAAGGATGGAGAAAAAATTGGTTATGAGGCCTATTTGGAATAAAATATATCTTCATCCTTGTTTTTATATAACTATGATTATTATGCTTATAACTGGTTTATTTAAAGTTTTTTTACTTTTTTTGTTTATTATTATTACGCATGAATTAGGTCATCTTCTAGCAATCACTATTTTTAAATGGCAAATAAAAAAAATAATATTACTTCCGTTTGGGGCTTTAATTCTAATAGAAGATGATATTAATAAACCACTAATTGAAGAATTAATAATCACTATAACGGGACCTCTTTTTCAAATAATAACTTTATTTTGTTTTCCTTTTCTAGATTATATAAGTATTCCATTATTACTATTTAATTTATTACCAATATATCCTTTAGATGGTTCTAAATTATTAAATATTTTTTTAAATAAACTTTTACCATTTAAACATAGTTATCTTTTATCTTTACTAATTTCTTTTATTATTACTATATTAGTAATTATCTATAATCATAATTTTATAATATTTATATGTCTGTTTTTTCTTTTTTATAAAACATATGATGCTTATACAAATATTGATTTTTATTTTAATCGTTTTTTGTTAGAACGATATTTAAAGAAAATTAATTTTTCTAAAACAAAATTAATTAAAGGTATTAAACCAACACATATGTATAGAGATAAAAAACATACTTTTTTATGCAAAAATAGATTTTATAGTGAGTCAGAAATTTTAGCGAAATTATTTGACTTTAAAAGGGAAATATGCTAGAATGTATAAATGTGTAGTACCTCGTGCTACAACCGCACAAGAAAGGTCATAAAATATCTTTGATATACCTTATAGGCGAGTCTTAGAAATCAAAGGAGGTAAAATATGAAAAATCAAGTTCAAGCTGTTATTGAAACTGGTGGAAAACAATATTATGTTTCAGAAGGAACTGAAATTTATGTTGAAAAATTAAATTTAGAAGCTGGTCAAAAAGTTAAATTTGATAAAGTATTAATGGCGAATGATTTAGTTGGACACCCATATTTAACTAATGTAGAAGTAACTGGAGAAGTTGTTAAAAATGGTAAAGCTAAGAAGATTGTTATTTTCAAATATGTAAGTAAATCAAGATCTAATCGTAAAAAACAAGGTCATCGTCAACCATATACTAAAATTGTTATCAAATCAATAAAAGTAAAATAATGATAAAAATTAATGTGAGTTATGACGAAATAGAAATATCTGGACATGCTAATTATGACAAGTTTGGTTCAGATATTGTATGTGCTAGTGTTAGTTCGATTGTCATTACTTCAATTAACGCCATCAAACGACTAGAAGACACAATTGTTTTTGATAGTTCTGATGGTTATTTGAAAGTAACAATTAAAAAACATACTAAAGTTACTGATACACTAATTACGAATATGCTTAATTTATTAGAAGAATTAGAAAAGCAATATTCGCAAAATATTAAAATAAAATATATTAAATAAGGAGGTGTCATCTATGCTTAATTTAATGAAGTTAAATATTCAATTATTCGCTCATAAAAAAGGACAAGGTTCTACTAAGAATGGTCGTGATTCAGAATCTAAACGTCTAGGAGCAAAAGCAGCAGATGGTGAATTTGTTACAGGTGGTTCAATTTTATATCGTCAACGTGGAACAAAAGTATATCCTGGTAAAAATGTTGGTATTGGTTCTGATGATACTGTTTATGCCAAAGTTGATGGATATGTAAAATTTGAACGTGTAGGAAAAGATAGAAAACAAGTAAGTGTTTATGCTGAAAGAGTTTAAAAGTGATTATTCACTTTTTTTTATTTTGGTTTTAGTGTATAATACAAAAAGAGGAGGGCTTTTATGTTCATAGATGAAGTTGTTATCGATTTATATGCAGGCGATGGAGGTAATGGATGTATGGCTTTCCATCGTGAAAAATTTATTGAATTTGGAGGACCAGATGGTGGAAATGGTGGATCTGGTGCCGATATTGTTTTTAAAGTTGATGAGGGACTTAATACATTAATCGATTTACGTATGCAAAAACATATTAAAGCCCCTAAAGGTGAAAATGGTATGGGGAAAGGGATGCATGGTAAATCACGAGCTGCCGTTGTTGTTAAAGTACCATTAGGAACAGTTATTACTGATTTAGATACGGGATTAATCATTGCTGATTTAAATAAGAAAGATAGTGAAGTTATCGCTGCTCGTGGAGGTCGTGGTGGAAGAGGAAATATTGCTTTAGCTACCCGTTCACTTCCATGTCCAAGTTATTGTGAAAACGGTGAACCTGGAGAATATAAAAAAGTTAAGATTGAATTAAAATTATTAGCAGATGTTGGTTTAGTTGGGATGCCAAGTGTAGGCAAATCAACTTTTATTTCCAAAATCAGTGCATCAAAACCTAAGATAGCGGCATATCACTTTACAACCTTAAAACCTAATTTAGGCGTTGTTAGAACAAAAGATAATCGTTCTTTTGTTGTTGCTGATTTGCCTGGTTTAATTGAAGGAGCTAGTCGTGGCGAAGGATTAGGTGATCGCTTCTTAAAACATATCGAAAGAACACGTGTAATTGCCCACATCATTGACATGTCTGGTTTTGAAGGAAGAGATCCATATCAAGATTATGAAATCATCAACAAAGAATTAAAAGAATTTAATCCAAAATTACTGGAAAAACCTCAAATTATTATTGCTAATAAAATGGATATGCCTTCTTCAGAAGAAAATTTAAAACAATTTAAAAAGAAAGTAAAATTAGATATTTATCCTATTTCAGCCATTAAAAATGAAGGAATTGATCCTATTTTAATCAAACTAGCTGATATGTTAGATAACATAAAAAAACAACCTCTTTACGAAGAAGAAAAGTTTGAAAGTCATGTCTTGTATAAGTTTAAAAAAGAAAAACCATTTACAATTACAAAAGATAAAAATGTCTGGGTTATTCGTGGTCAAGAAGTAGAAAAACTATTGAAGATGACACGTTTTCAAACAGAAGAATCAGCAATTAGATTTGCAAACAAACTAAGAAAAATGGGAATTGATGACAAGTTAAAAGAAATGGGAGCGAAAGATGGCGATTATGTACGTATCTTAGATTTAGAATTTGAATATAAAGAAATGTAGTAAAAAAGAATTCATTTCTTTTTTCTTCGGAAAAACAAATTAACTATAAGTTAACCAGAGTTTTCCACAATTTCAAAATTCTTGACGGGGTGGGGGTATTATGGTACAATTTCTATAGAATTCCACAGAACTAGAAAAGAGGAGTATATGAAAAAGAATGGATTTACATT
>CALVXF010000038.1 GCA_944368875.1 uncultured Bacilli bacterium | reverse complement strand
ATTTTATTTCTACTACTAATAATTATATCTTTAATTTCTTCAATCATTTGTATATTATTTTTTTCTAACATAATGGCTCCTTTCCAAATTCTTCAGCCACATCTGAAAATCTTAAAACCTTAATATTATTTTACCATATAATTTACTAATAAACAGATGTTATTTATGTTTATAAATTAAAATTATCAATGTATTCAGACACTTTTCGACCATGCGATTTAAAATTTTAAAAAAACGAACTATTTCTAGTTCGAGTAATTATCAATTTGGTGCTGGAGGTAAGAATCGAACTTACATCTAATCATTACGAGTGATTTGTTTTACCATTAAACTAAACCAGCAATCTGGTGCCGTAACGGTGAATTGAACACCGATTAAAGCCTTACCATGGCCTCGTAATACCATTATACTATTACGGCGTAAAAATATTATAACATATTATGCATTAAAAAAACCATCATTTGATGGTATTTTTCAAAGTGGCGTCCTGGGAGAGATTCGAACCCCCGACCGATGCCTTAGAAGGGCATTGCTCTATCCAGCTGAGCTACCAGGACAATACTCATTCCAAAGGAACAAGTAAATTATACAATATTTTTATATCTTATTCAAGCGTTTTAATTAATATTTGCGTGATTTCTTCATTATTGTTTGTAAAAACTACTTGGTCTATATCATAGTTATCTCCCGCTGATAAAGATATTGTATACAACACTTCTTCTAAAATAGCTCTGTTTTCCACATCATCAAAAATATAATTATTAAAATCAAGGGTTAGGACATTATCACTTTGTTCAACTGATAATAATTTAGTATTATCATTAATAAAACTCATTAAATTAGGATTAGACAAATTAGAACTAGTAAGTTCATCTATGACAATTTGAATACTATCGCGTTCATCATTTAAGTATTTAGTTACAGGTACATAATAGTAATTATCATTATATTTATCAACATAATAAACTGTTACTTGCTTAATATCGTTTGTACTTGTCAATTGATACTCTTTATTAATACCGAATTGACGATCTAAAGTTGGAGGAATTATTTTACCTGTTTGTGGTAATTTATTTAAAATATCTCCATCTACATAAATAATAATTTGCTCTACTTCATCAATACTTGTCAAAGTGTATACAATAGCTTCTATAACTTTTTCTTCTAACTCGGCTTTGACATCTAATAATTCAGAAGAAAAATCTACTTTTAAAACATTATTGTCATATTCTATTGTATTAATCTTAGTTTCACTAGGTAAAATTCCTTTAAAACCATTGGGAATTTTACTTTCACCTTCACCACCATTAATTAAAATTTCTAATAATTCTCTTGCTTTTTCTTGAACTTGATTGGAATTAACAACAACCTCTGTCCTACCTAGCATATCATTTTTATTCAATAAATAAATTTTGCTTGTAATTATATCGTTATCTACATATTTAAGTTCTTGTTCTGGTTCAATTTTATCATAGTTTTGACTAGGCATAATATAGATAAGTGATAAAGCAAAAATAGCCGCCGTAGAAACCAATATTTTTTTTGTGATAAGTTTTTTTATCATATAACACCCCTAATTAAAACTATGAAAAAGATTGCATTATTATGCAATCTATAAAGAAATTTCTCCAAGTTTTAATAATTCAACGACTGCTCCAGCTCGCCCCTTGACACCCAGTTTTTGCATAGCATTACTAATATGATTCCTAACTGTTTTTTCACTAATACCCAATTGTTGTGCGATTTCTTTGGTAGTCTTATTTTTTATAAGCAAAAGAAAAACTTCTTTTTCACGCTTAGTCAATATACTTTTCATTTTCCCTCACTTTCTAAGTTGGGTGGGTTAATACTTGCTCATATTATTTTATGCAATACCCATCTTTTAGTGTAGGAAAATGTTTAATTAAGATTGGAATTTTACTGAAATATACTGTTTAGTGTCAAAGTTTTCCTGAATTGTTCGCATGATGTTATTAGCTAATTGTTTGTCGTGTTTATCGCTATTAATAGTTATTTGAATATCCGTACCATTTATTTTAATAAAACTTTCTAAATTATATGTTTCTTTGATTTTTTTCTCTAAATCTTGCTCTAAACTCTTATTGTTATTAAGTTCTTTCATCTGTTCAAATGCAGCATTCTTTTCTTCTATTGTGCTGTCGACATTTGTTAAAATATCCTGCAGTTCTTTCATAGTTACTTCTAATTCGGCGTCACTTTCAATGCGTAGAGTCTCAAGTGCACTTTTTTCCTCGACGTCAACAATAGTCTGATCTTCATCTTGATTTGCGTTAGTCATAATTAACTCTTCAGGTAATGTAATATAATAAACACTCAATACTAATATTAAACCAAATAATGTTAAAAACCAAAGTCCTTTTTTATTAACCATATTTTTCCTCCTAAACATCTATTAGATTATATTTAAAGCTAACAGATTTTAGAACTAAAAATTAAGGACAAGTACATTCTTGTTGATAATAATCTTTATATTCTGTATCACACAAGTCTACATATAAATCGCATTTATTATTCAAATCTTCTATGGAACTATAATATTTATTGTCTTTACTTAAAATAACCTCAGCATGAAAAACATCTTGTGATGTATACATTAAGAAAAATATACCTTCTGTATTGCTAGGAAGTTTATCGATATATCCTTCATTTAAAAGAACATTAATATTTTTAGTCTCTATAGGACTACCATATTCAGGCAGTTCAAAAATATTTAAATTATAATAATTATCTGCTGCCTCTACTATATGTTCAAGTGATCTTTGCATTGTATTAGACCTAGCATTTTCGATAATTCTACTTATGTTGGGAACAATTAAAAGAGCAATTATTCCAATTACTATAATTACTGCTAGTAATTCTACCAAAGTAAAACCCAATGTTGTTAACTTAAGTTTTTTGTTTTTCATATATTCACCTAACTATTCTTTCTTAAATAATATTGTATTTGTATATAACATTTATCTATTTTTAGAATTTTATTTTTTCCATAATATTATTGATTTATTATATTAACATTAATAATATAAATTTTTATACTTTAAATACCTCACTAGCATCTGGTAATTTCTCACTATTATTTTGTTCTATATTTAATTTTTCAATATAATTGTCAAATACATTATTAATTTCTAAATTTGAATGTTCTACTTTTGTCTGTTTATTATTATTAAAAACTT
>CALVXF010000037.1 GCA_944368875.1 uncultured Bacilli bacterium | reverse complement strand
ATTTATTATCTTTTACTAACTTATTAAAAATCGTAGCATTTGTTTTTTGATCTTTTATATATTTACTCTTAATATTACTCATGTATAAATACTCATGTCTTTTACCTTTATAAGCAAAACGTAAGATATTTTTTCCTGATTTATGATTGGTAATTAAATCAACATTATTAAGATTATCTAAATTCATAACTCTTACAAAACGTGGTGTTTTATTATCTAATTTAAACTTACTTAAAACTAAATTACCTCTATTTGTAATAGCCAAATATGTTGGTTGATTATAACCTGTATATCCCCCAACTAAAGCTCCAAACAAAGCACATATCCATATAGCAACATCATTTTTTAAAAACATAGTTACTAAAATAATAAAAATAAACAACACTAACCAGACCCATATCGCATTTACTTTTAAGTCACTTCCATAGACATAACACTTTATCTTTTCACCATTAAGTTTATCTTCTAAACTCTTTACAACAACACTATCTTTTATCATAATATTCCCCCATCAATATTATATCATTTTTTAAAGACGACATCTACTAAATATAAACCATTAGCAGGAACATTTATTCCCGCACAACGTCGATCTTGACTATTTAAAATTGTAATAGCTTCTTTTGCTTCTCTTTTAGAAGAACCGACTTCAATCAAAAAACCGACCATATTACGAACCATATAGCGTAAAAAACCATCGCCAGTAAAACTTATTTCTAAAATATTATTGTTTTCTTTAAAAGAAATATCATAGATAGTTCTTTCATAACTTTCACGTAAATCCTTAGCTTTAGCAAAAGATTTAAAATTGTGTTTTCCTAGTAAATAAGTACTTGCTTCTTTCATCTTAACTATATCTAAAATCTTACAATATTGATAGACATAATCGTACTCTATAGGATTATATTCACCCATATTAATTTTATAAACATAGGTTTTATTTTGAACATCAAAGCGAGCATGAAAATCATTTGCAACTTCTTTTACTTCTTTTACATAGATATATGAACCAACTAAACTATTAAGGGCTTTTTCAACTTCGCTTCCACTCATTAGAACATCTAAATCAAAATGGGCATATTGATTATAAGCATGTACTAAAGCATCAGTTCTTCCAGTTGCGGTTAATTTAACAAACTTCTTATTAATTTTAGTTAAAGCCTCTTCAATTGTCCCTTGAATAGTCGAACCTTCGACTTGTACTTGTAAACCATTAAATTTAGAACCATCATAACTAAAACGCATCAAATATCTCATAAAACCAACCTCTCTATTATTGTTAAGACAAATAAAACGAGATGTAAAACTAAATAAAAACCATCGAATAAAACTAAATCGTTTTGTATAAAACGTTCTCTTTTGTCTTTAAGACTATAATGACGAACTTCATAGGCATCTGCAATCTCATCAGCTTTTTTAAAAGAAGAATTAAAAATTGGTATCATAATGGCCATTAAAATCTTCCCTTTTTCTTTTAGTTTAGCTGTTTTATAATCCATTCCACGACTTGCTAGAGATTTTATAATCTTATTTGTTTGTTCAATAATAACGGGAATAAACTGTAAAGCCAAAGTAATCATTAAGGCAATAGCGCGAATAGGTAATATTTTCTTAAAGATACCTAAAATACACTCTAAAGCATAAGTGATATCACTACTTTTGGTAGTATATGTTAAAACAAAAGAATATAAAATGATATTGATAAAACGCATTACGATTAAAACAATTTCATTTAAAGATACATGACATATAAGACTAATAACAATATACATCAAAATAAAATATTTCATTTTGAAAACTGCTTTTAAATATAATTTGAAACTTATATTAGAAAGAAAAATAATAAGTAAAACTAAAATTAAGAACACTAGTTCAACAAAAATACTATTCGTAATAAAAATAGAACATAGAAATAAAAGAATAGATATAACTTTAATAACAGGATTTAAATGATGAACCAAAGAATCAATTGGAAAGTATTTACCAACAACATTATTTAACATATCTATATATATCCTTTATAAGATCGTTGATATCATCGCGATAACCAATCTTTATTTTTTTCTTTTCTAATACTTTATTTGAAAAACTTATTAAATTAGGAGCAATAATACCACATTTATGTAGTCGTTTTTCTTGTTTAAAAACATCGTATTTATTTCCTTGTAGTTCTATTTTCCCCTGATTTAAAACAACCACTTCATCTACTATACTGTGTAAAAAATCAGTATCATGACTAGCAATAATAATCGTTTTTTGAAATTTCTTTTTCAACAATTTTATAAGCCGCATAAAACTTTTTTTACTTTCATAGTCTAGTCCTATTGTAGGTTCATCAAATATAATCACTTGGGGATTAAAAATTAAAATTGAGGCAATTGCGATCTTTCTTTTTTCACCATTACTTAAAGAAAAAGGATTTCTATCTAAATAACTATCATTTAATCCCACCATTTTTAAAGCTTCACTAACTCTTTGCTCTTTTTTATCTTTTTTATAGTTAAATTGTTCTAAGCCAAACCCTACTTCTTTAAAAACAGTCGTGTGAAAAAATTGATCTTCAGGAAATTGAAAAACCATCCCAACGTTAAAACGCAGGTCATTAATATTCTGTATTCTTTTATGTGGCTCTAAAACAAATGTTCCTACTTCTACACTACCTTTAGTAGGCAAAAGAAGTCCATTTATAAGTTGAATTAAAGTAGTCTTACCACTACCACTTTTTCCTATAATACCAGTTATCATACCAGATTGAATTGTGAAATCAATATCTTTTAAAACTAATTTATCGCCATAACTAAACTCTACATGATTAAATTTTATTTCCATAGCATTCTCACCATCTCGTTCATATCAAAAACGACCTTATCTACTAATTGATAATATTTTAATTTAATCGATAAATTAGCCATAAATGGTGGTTCAAATCCTACTTCTTTCAAAAATTTTTCATCACTTAAAATATTTAGTTTATTATCGTGTTTTAAAATACGTTTATTACTTATTAAAGCAACATCTTCACCATAAACTGCATCTTCAATATCATGACTAATATTAATAATCGTAATTTTCTTTTGTCTGTGTATTTTCTTTAATAATGAATAAATTCTTTTTTTCATAACGCCATCTACCATTGTAAATGCTTCATCTAAAATTAAAATTTCTGGTTCTAATATCAAAACACTAGCTAAAGCTATTAATTGCTTTTCACCACCACTTAAATAATGGGGATCTTTATTTAATAAATCATCGATTGAAAAATAATTGACAATTTCTTTTAGTCTTTCTGTTTGTACAAATCTTGGTATTCTTAAATTTTCCATGCCGAAAACAAGATCACCAATAACTGTTTCAGATATAAACTGACTATCGGGGTTTTCAAAAACAATTCCCATTTTTTGACGTAATAAAGAAATGTTTTCACTATTCATCTCTTCACCAGCGATAGTTATTTTCCCCTGTCCTTTTAAAAGACCTACTAGAAGACGCGCAAGTGTACTTTTACCACTGCCATTACGTCCAATGATAGTTGTCCAACTACCTTCAGCAATTGATAAATCTAGTCCATTGTATACATATTTATTTTGATATTTAAAAACTAAATCTTTTATCTCAATAATTGCCACACAACCACCTCGACTGCTTATATATTATAATACATATATCGCTTTTAAACAAGAAAAAAAGACTAACTACGTTTAGCCTTTTGAATATTGTATGTAACATGTAACAATAACCTTCTAGGAACTAGTCTTGTTAGGAAGATTGCACATTTCATAGTAATACCTGGAATAATTATCATCTTCTTACGAAACATCTTTTTAATCGCGTATTTGCTGACATCATAACTATCTAGTGGTTTAACTTCAAAATGTACTTTTGCTACTTTATTGAACTCAGTATCAACTGGTCCAGGGCATAGAGCGCCGACATATACATTAGAATTATCTTTACGTAATTCTTCATTAATAGCCATAGTCAAATTTAAAACATAAGCTTTAGTGGCATAATAAGTAGCCATTAGAGGTCCAGGCATAAACCCAGCACTACTAGCAACATTTAAAATATAACCACGATTCTTCTTTTTAAAATCATTTAAAAATAATTTAGTTAAAATATGAACTGCTTTAATATTTAAATCAATCATATCTAACTCTTTATCCATATTAACTTTATTAAATTCTCCAAACGCACCAAAGCCAGCACAATTGATTACAATATCAATTTCACTATCCTTAATGTCATTGTAAAGTTTAACACAATTAAAACTACTACCTAAATCCATACTGATAACATCAACATTAACATCTAACTCTTTTTTTAATCTATCTAAACGGTTTTTACGGCGAGCAACTAAAATTAAATCATACCCCATGCTAGCAAGAACACGTGCCATATCTGCACCCATGCCACTGCTTGCACCTGTAATTAATGCCTTCATATTATCACCTCTTATTTAAGAGTATCATATAACTGTTAAAAAAGCAAAGATTTTAAGCTTTTCCACTAAAAATTTTATACCATTCATCTAATTTATCTAGACCAGTACCAACTAAATCTTTAATATATGACCATCCGATCGATGAATACTTTTTAATATCATCAAAAGTATCAGTTACGGTATCACATAAAGCTTGATTATTTTCACAAATATAAGTTCCTGCTTCCATATATAAACGAACCATCTCATCTTTAAAATTATGATATTTCTCACTTAAGTATTCTTTATAATTAGGAAACTTATCAGTTATTTTAGTATCTATTTGAAAAGCTAATTCCATAATTTTTATTTTTGTTTCATCTGTTAGTTCACTAAACTTATATCCACTAATCTCTCCATCATAGAAGAAAAAATCAACAATCGTAATAAATCCTTCTTTAATTTTAGAAGAAAAACTAGAATTAGTATCAATCGTATTATTTAAATCATTGAAATAAGTAATAACATTTGTTTCGCTTTTTATGCTTGTTTCATCGCTTTCTTCTTTTATAACATCACTATTATCTTCATTAGGAACATCCAAATTATCTTCAGGTGTAGTTATAAGATTATCAGAGTCTTCTTCACTATGCGTAATAACTTCTACTTCCATTGCGACTAATCGCATAGGTTGACTACCCGCAATATTTCCATCATATTTTACATTAATAACATCACCAATAGTCAAGTCATCTTGATTAACATATACTTGATATTCATCACCATTAGCATCCATCATAACATAATCACTATTGACACTAGTAACCTTGCCATTTAAATATTCTACTTCTGTTTTTTCTTGCTTATTGGTAAGAAAACTGCAAATTAATACTATTCCTAATACAAAACATATAACAATGATATTAGTATATAATGCATATTTTTTACTCATACAACCACCTCAATAATAAGTATAATACCACAAAATTGAAAAATAGTAAAAATATAAACACAAATATTATATTTTATAAACTATATATTTAATTATCAAATGAGACATATTTTGTTATTATTCTAATTCGTTCACACGTTTTACGCTATTTTTCAATATTATCTTTTCCTTAATATAAAATAAAACTGGTGGTAATATGAATAAAGTAAAACACAAACATCCTCTCTCCATCGGCACTAAATTAAGAAGCTTGCGGGAAGATAATGATTATAGCCAAAAAGAAATAGCAAATATTTTATTTTGTAGTCAACAAACTTATTCAAGGTATGAAACAGAAGAAATAAAAATTGATGTTGCGAGTTTAATAATATTATCCAATTTTTATGATGTTAGTATTGATTATATTGTGGGATTAACTAATGATAAAAAAAGGCACTTTTTAGAAGACTAATTTAGTCTTTTTTTTATCATCACAAAAAAAGATGCTTATTTAGCATCTCCTTCAACTAATTCTAAAATGACCATTAATGCGTCATCACCTTTACGTTCAGCAAGTTTTAAAATTCTCGTATAACCACCATTTCTATTAACATAGCGTGGTGCTAGAACATCAAATACTTTTTTTACTGCTTCCGTATCATTATGTAAAAAAGCTAGGGCTTTTCTTCTTGAAACTAAATCACCTTTTTTACCATATGTAATCATTTTATCAACAAATTTACGAGCTTCTTTGGCACGTGTTTCAGTTGTTTCAATGCGTTCATTCATAATAAGGTCTTTAGTTAAGTTGGCAAGCATACTTCTTCTATGTTTGTTCTTCACTCCTAATTTTCTATAAGCCATAATATCCTCCTAACTATTAATCTTCATCACGGAATTTAAGTCCCATATCTTTAATTTTATCGACAACTTCTTTTAAAGATTTTTTACCCAAATTACGTATTTTCATCATTTCTAATTCGGATTTTTCAGTTAAATCGCCAAGTGTATTAATACCAGCTCTTTTTAAACAATTATATGCTCTTACTGAAAAATCTAAATCATCGATTGATGTTTCTAATTTCTTTAATTTTGAATCTTCTTGTTTAGCATTCATAATTCCTGTAGTATCAGCAATTTCACTTAAATCTGTTACGATATTTAAATGTTCAATTAAAATCTTAGCTCCCAAAGCCATTGCTTCTTCAGGACGCATAGATCCATTTGTAGTAACATACATAATTAATTTGTCATAACTTGCATCTTGTCCTACACGAGCACTGACAACTTCATAATTGATCAATTCAATTGGTGAATAAGAAGCATCCATAGGAATATATCCTAATTTAGCGTTTTCAATATGTACTTTATTTTCAGCAGCTTGAACATATCCACGTCCATTAGCTACAATCATTTCCATGTCTAGTTTTCCACCTTTAGCAATTGTTGCGATAACATGATCTTTATTTAAAATTTCAATATCACTATCACATTCAATATCACCAGCAGTAACAATTCCTTCTTTATTAGCTGCTAAATGAATTATTTTATCTTCATCGCTATGATTTTTAACAACAACACCTTTTAAGTTTAAAACGATTGTCGTCATATCTTCAACAACACCATCAATTGTTGCGAATTCATGAGCAACGCCATCTACTTTGACAGCTACAATTGCACTTCCTGGCATACTTGATAACATAACACGACGAAGTGCATTACCAAGCGTTGTTCCAAATCCTCTTTCAAGTGGTTCTAATTCAAATTTACCATAATTATTATTTTCTACATATTCTGTAATTTTGTAAATTGGTTTTTCAAAGTTTAACACTCTATTCACTCCTTTTCTCTTATTTTATCATCCAATTATCCACGAGGACGTTTTGGTGGACGACATCCATTATGTGGGATAGGTGTTACATCAGTAATTGATTCAATTTCAAGTCCAGCTGTTTGTAAAGAACGAATAGCTGTTTCTCTTCCTGAACCTAATCCTTTAACATAAACTTCTACTTTTTTCATTCCCATATCAGCTGCCGCTTTACCAGCTGCTTCAGCAGCCATACCAGCAGCAAATGGTGTTGACTTTTTACTACCTTTAAATCCTAATGTTCCAGCAGATGCCCAACTAATAGCATTACCATCAACATCACTAATTGTTACAATTGTATTATTGAATGTTGAATGAACAAAAGCTTTACCCATAGGAACATTCTTTTTAACTTTACGTTTTCTTGGTTTATAAGCCATTTATATAACCTCCAATTCCTTATCTATTATTTTTTCTTATTTGCTATTGTCTTAGGTTTTCCTTTACGAGTTCTAGCGTTACGATTAGTTCTTTGACCTCTAACTGGTAAACCTTTTTTATGACGAGTACCTTGATAAGAATTAATTTCCATCTTTGTTTTAATATTCATATTAACTTCACGACGTAATTCACCTTCAGTAAGGTATTTATTTACTTCATCACGAATAGCAACTACTTGTTCAGTAGTTAAATCTTTAGCTTTAGTATCTTTATCAACTTTAGCAGCTTTTAAAATAGTGTTTGCTAAAGAACGTCCAATACCATGAATATAAGTTAAAGCTATTTCAACTCTTTTATTATCAGGAATATCTACACCTTTAATACGTGCCATCTTTCTACCTCCTATTAACCTTGTCTTTGTTTGTGTTTAGGGTTTTCACAAATAACATAAACTTTACCCTTACGTCTGATTATTTTGCATTTATCGCATATCTTTTTAACTGATGGTCTAACTTTCATATTATACCTCCTAATTTTTTCTATAGGTTATGCGCCCATGTGTTAAATCATATGTTGATAGTTCTAACACAACTGTATCACCTGGTAAAATGCGAATGTAGTTCATACGGATTTTACCAGAAACATGAGCTTCTACAGTGTGTCCATTTGATAATTGTACTTTAAACTTGCCTCCTGGCAAAACTTCAAGTACTTTTCCTTCCACTTCAATTGTATCCTCTTTAGCCATATTATCACCTCTTTGTTAATATTTCATAACCATGCTTTGTAACCAAAACAGTATGCTCAAAATGAGCAGATGGTTTATTATCAGCGGTAACTATTGTCCAATCATCATTTAACATATAAATTTCGCTTGTTCCAAGATTTAACATTGGCTCAATAGCTATGACCATTCCTTCTTCTAGAAGTGGTCCAGTATGTTGTCTACCATAGTTAGGAACATCGGGATCTTCGTGAACACTTGATCCAACTCCATGACCCACCAATTCGCGAACAACACCTAAATTGTGTTTACTAGCATAAGCACTGACATTATAACCAATATCACCTATTCTGTTGCCTGGTTTTACAGCTTTTAAACCTTCATATAAAGCTTTTTCAGTATGCTCAAGAAGATATTCTTTGTCGCTACTTACTTTTCCTACCTTATATGTCCATGCTGAATCACCATGATATCCTTTATAGCAGGCTCCTATATCCAAGGTTATAATGTCTCCTTCTTTTAACTTTCTTTTAGATGGAATTCCATGAACAACTTCTTCATTAATTGAAATACAAATTGTTCCAGGAAAGCCATATAAACCTTCAAAAGAAGGAGTAGCATCATGATCTAAAATAAACTTGCGAGCTAAGTCATTTAATTTTTTAGTAGTAATACCTGGTTTAATATAATTTTCCAAGTAATGATGCGTTAATCCTACTATTTCCCCAGCTTTACGCATTAATTTAATCTCTTCTTCAGTCTTAATCGTAATCATATAAAACCTAATTCTCTAATATTTTTATAATATCTTTGAAAACGGCATCTTTATCTTTGTTACTATCAACAATATAAAGATTTCCTTTTTCATGATAGAAATCAATTAATGGAACAGTCGATTCTAAATATGTTTCATATCGTCTATTGAATGTTTCATATGTATCATCAGCTCTTTGTGATAAAACAGCATGACAACTATCACAAAGTCCTTCAACGTGTGGTTTCATCTTTTCAACCATGGAATTGTAAACTTTTCCACAATTTGAACAAATAAGACGACCAACACTACGTTTCATAGCATTTTCATAATCCAAATCCAATAAAATGACGATTCCTGTATCTTTTTTTAGGTTTGCTAAAATCGCATCATAAATCTTAGCTTGTTCCACATTGCGTGGAAAGCCATCAAGTATATAACCATTATTGCAGTCATCTTTCTTTAAGCGTTCTATTAATATTTCAGTTGTAACATCATCTCTTACTAGACCGCCTGTTTGCATTTGATTATAAATATATTCTCCACGTTCATTTTTTTCTTTGGCTGCTTTTCTAAGCAAATCACCAGTTGAAATATGCGGAATGTTATATTTTTCAGCAACCATTGATGATTGTGTCCCCTTGCCTGCGGCAGGAGGAGCAATAAAAATTATACTTTTCATCTTATCTTCTTCTTCTCCCTCTTACATATTCACGAGAAGCAACTTGGCTTTCTACTTGTTTATAAGTTTCTAAGGCTACCCCAACAACGATAATAACCCCAGTTCCTCCTAATGTAACACTAGCATCTAAATTTGATATTAAACCGAATAAAATTGGAATACCTACTAAAACAGCAAGCATTAAAGCTCCAACAATTGTTAGACGATTTAATATTGTTTTAATGTATTTTAATGTTTCTTCGCCTGGACGAACCCCAGGAATATAGCCACCATTTTTTTGTAGGTTTTCAGCCATTTCTTTTGGCTTTAATTGTAAGAATGTATAAAAGTAAGCAAAAGCTATAATAATTAATACATAAATAATAAAACCTAATGGTGTTGAATAATTAATATAAGTATTTACAAAATTAGTAAATTCTTGATTATTAATAAGTGCCGCTATAATAGCTGGAATAGAAAATAATGCAGATGCGAAAATTACAGGCATAACCCCAGCTGAATTGATTTTAAATGGGATATAATTTTGATTCCCACCAAAACTTCCAACACTTTTATTTGCATATTGAATAGGAATTCTTCTTTCAGATGTTTCAAGATAAACAACTCCAATGATGATTCCAAAATAGACAACAACATACAAAACAAATTGCATTATTCCATTAAATGTTGCATTATCACCAATCATACCTTCCCAAGCGTTATAAAACATTGTAGGTAAACTAGCAATAATACCAGCCATAATTATCAACGAAATTCCATTACCAACGCCTTTAGCAGTCATTTGATCTCCTAACCACAACAAAAACGCTGTACCGGCTGTCAATATCGTTGCGACTTCGACACACAATAATGGATCAGTCCCTGAAAAATTATAAGCAAACAAGTATCCTTGGATAAATGCTAAAGCAATCCCAAAAATTCTTGTATACATATTTAACTTAACACGACCAGTATGTCCTTGCTTTGCTAACTCAGCAAAATAAGGAACAATATCCATTTGTAGTAATTGCATGATGATAGAAGCAGTAATATAAGGCATAACCCCTAGTGCAAAAATAGAAAAATTTTGCAATCCGCCACCATTCATCATATTCATTAATTCCAAAAACCCTAAATTATTTAAAGATGTACTTGGAACAATAGGTACTACAATAGTAGTCCCTAATTTAAATATAAATAAAGACATAAGAGTAAATAATATTCTCTTTTGTAAATCTTTATTCGCAGGATTAAATATTTGCTTAATAGTTGCAAACATTTTAGATCACCTCTGCTTTTCCACCTAATTTTTCAATTGTTTCTTTTGCAGTATTAGAGAATTTGTGTGCTCTAACTGTTAACTTTTTATCTAATGTACCTTTCCCTAGTACTTTAATTCCGTCTAATCCCTTTTTAACTAAACCCATTTCTTTCAATAGTTCTGGTGTGATTGTAGAACCACTTTCGAACTTATTTAAATCACTTAAATTAATTGTAGCATATTTTACTTTAAATTGTGCATTAGAAAAACCTCTTTTTGGTAAACGACGATATAAAGGTAATTGTCCACCTTCGAAACCAAATTTGTGACTATAACCAGAACGTGCTTTTTGTCCTTTTTGTCCACGACCACTTGTTTTTCCTAAACCAGATCCTGGTCCACGACCAACACGTGTACGTTTTTTAATAGCACCTTCAGGTTGCATCATAGTATGTAATTTCATTATCTGATTTCCTCTACTTTCTTACCGCGAAGTTTTGCCACTTCTTCAATTGTTTTTTGAGATTTTAATGCTTCTAAAGTTGCATATGCCATATTAATTTTAGTGCTTGATCCTAGTGATTTAGATAAAATATCTTTAACCCCAGCTAGTTCTAGTACAGCACGAACTGGACCTCCAGCTTTAACTCCTGTACCTTCAGCGGCTGGTTTTAACATAACTTTACTAGCCCCTCTTCTTCCAATTGCTTCATGAGGGATAGTTCTATCATCAATGATAGATACTCTTACTACATGTTTATTAGCAGCTTGTTCTGCTTTATTAATTGCATCTGGTACTTCGTTTGCTTTACCTGTACCAATTCCAACTTTACCTTTACGGTCTCCAACAACAACTGTAGCAGAGAAACGGAAATGACGACCACCTTTTGTTACTTTTGTAACACGACCAATATTGATTACTTCAGATTCATATTTTTTTGGTCTTGGTTCTCTTCTTCTGTTTTCCTTTTCCATTTAGATTCCTCCTCTTAGAATTCTAATCCATTTTCACGTGCAGCTTCTGCTAAAGCTTTAACACGTCCATGATATAGGTATCCACCTCTATCAAAAATTACTTTTGTAATTTTAGCTTTTTTTGCTCTTTTGGCAAGTAATTCACCAACTTTACTAGCAGCTTCAAC
>CALVXF010000036.1 GCA_944368875.1 uncultured Bacilli bacterium | reverse complement strand
TTCTTATTCATTATCCCACCTACTTTTCCAAAATAAAAACAACACCAGTTGTATTACCTAAAATATAACATGTTTGGAAGTTAAAGTCAATCTAAAACTACAATATCTTATGAAATTAAAAAAAAAGAATGCTAAAACATTCTATTTATGCACTTTAATAAGTGCTTTTGGTTTTTCCAAAGTCGATTTATTAATCGTCATTGTTACTTCGTCAATCAAATATTTAACAAATGTTGGTTTATATCGATTAACTTCATCTTGATATAAAATATGTGGACAACATTCGGCTAAACTTTTAATACGACTTAGTTTATTTACTTCTTCAGTAAAACCATTTAAATGATCTCTTTTTTCTTGATAAATACGCAATGAAACTTCACCCAAGCTAGCCAAAAGTTCAACTTCTGGTGAAACTGAATATTTACCATAATTTGGAAGTTTAGCTGCAAAATCATATAATTGATAAAGTAAAGACGCTTGCGTAATACCTAAATTATTACCTAACAGTTTAGTCTTAACTATGTTACTTAAAACACTGAAAAGTTCACGCTTTTTAGCATCATACTCATATGTTTCAAGCAAACCGTAATTAGCGTATTCAAAAAGATGATCATTAACTACATCATGAGACAAAACTACAAAACTATACATATTTGGATCACTTTTAGGATTTTGACGATAATAATCTATCTCACTATTGATCCTAGAAATCACATCACTACTATACATATTAAAACCTCCTCGAAACACATACTATCATAAAATAGTAAAATGTGCAAGTAAATGAAAAAAAGAAGAAAAATTCTTCTTTTTTTAGGAGATATTACCTATTGTAGTCTATATGTACATACGGTAATAATATGTACACTTCTATTATTCTCTGCTTGTTCGATCTTTATACATTTTTGCATTAATTGCAATTCCTAAAACTAGGACATAAGATATAATATATATCCATACCATCATAATCATAATATTAGATACACTTCCATAAAATAAGTCATAATCAGCAAAATGGCTTACATAATAAGAATAAATAAATGTAGCAATAATTGTACAAACGGTTGTAAAGATAGATCCACGATTCATATATTTACTAGAAATTTTATGATTTAAAGACATAGTGTAAATAATTTTAATCATGTAAAAAAACAAAATAAAAGCTATAGGCCATTTTAGTAAACTGAACCACCAATAAATCGATGTATTTACTCCAACAAAAATTTTCATACTTAAAATCATATTTAGAATTAAATTACCAAACCCTAAAATAATAAGTGCAAAGAAAAGTAAAAAAATCATTATGATTGTCATAAATATAGCTTTAATTCTACTCTTTAAATAAGAATCTTTTTCAATCTCAAACAATGTATTAGAAGTTGTAATTAAAGAGTGAGGTCCGTTCGAAGCCAAGAAAAAACCGATAATCATGAAAATCACTACATTCGTATCTATTCCATTTCCACTAATAAATGGGAGTAAAGTATCAATAATTTCTTGTGGTAAAGTATCATTTAAAAAATTAAGTACACTATCAATTGAAATCCCTAATAAAGAAGCTCCAAAACCGATTAATGTAACGATAGGGGTAATAGATAAAACAAGAAAAAAAGCTAAATTACCCGGTAATATCAACATATTAGGTGTTTTTATAATTTTAAAAATTTCTTTTAACCACCTTTTATATTTGTTCATTGTTCACCCCTACTTTTTAATTAGTTTTTTTATTTTATTATTTTCAGCAGCCGTCATTGTCTGATCTAATAATTTAGCAATTGTTACCGGTCCTACTCCCCCAGGGACAGGCGTATAAGCACTGGCTTTGTCTAAGCATGTTTCCATGTCCACGTCTCCTATATTGCCTTTATTATAACCGGCATCTACAATAATTACCCCCTCTTTTAAATCTTCAC
Source organism: uncultured Bacilli bacterium (assembly GCA_944368875.1). Taxonomy (GTDB): domain Bacteria; phylum Bacillota_I; class Bacilli_A; order RF39; family UBA660; genus CALVXF01. The sequence continues at coordinate 833 of CALVXF010000036.1, read as the reverse complement.
CTTTTATGAACTTAGGTTGACCAACTGCTGCTACAACAATATCAGCTAATTTTAAATACTGTTGTAGATTTTTAGTCTTAGAATGACAAATAGTAACTGTAGCATTATGGTTTAATAATAACATTGACACAGGTTTTCCTAATATAGGACTTCTTCCAACTACAACCGCATGTTTTCCTTCTAATTCTATATTATAAAAGTTTAAAATTTCCATAATAGCGGCTGGAGTTGCAGGTAAAAAAGCATCTGTAGCCATAGTCATTTTACCAAAACTAGTGGTATTAACACCATCCACATCCTTATGAACAGCAATACTATCAAAACATAGCCTTTCATCCATATGTTTAGCAATAGGATGTTGTAACAAAATTCCTGTAATTTTATCGTTATTATTTAATTGTTCAATTACATCTAATACATCTTGCGTATCTGCTTGCTCATCTATTTCAATTTTTACAGCATCTAAACCAACTCGGTTACACGCATTCATTTTCATCTTAATATACATTTCACTAGCAGGATTATGCCCTACTATGATAGTTGCTAAACATGGTTTATATCCATATTTTTCATAAAATTTTTGCGCTCTTATTTTAATATTTTCTTCTAATTGCTTAGCAACTGCTTTTCCATTCAATATTTTTATTTCCATATTATCACCTAATATGATTATACCATTAAAACATAAAAAAAAGAAGAAACTAATTTAAAATGTACCCAATGTCAAGGACTAAATAAAAAAGAGAGAGTTTAGGCAACGGATTCAAACAGATGGTTTCGGTATTGAACCGGAGTCATCTGTTTTAGGTTCCATTGATATCTATAATTATTGT
>CALVXF010000035.1 GCA_944368875.1 uncultured Bacilli bacterium | reverse complement strand
ATGTTATAGCTGATACATATGTAGTATCTAGTCATGGGTTCAGTGATTCAACTAATTTTACATCAACAGACAAGTTATATTTATTATCGACAAAAGAAGTGTTTGGAAAAAGCGGAACAAGTAATACTATAAAATATGATACAGCAGAAGCAGAGACAAGACAGTTAGATTACTACAGTAATTTAGGTGTAAGGACAGATAATTATAGTGGAGCAATAAAATATGATGCAAGTGGGACTGCGACTAGATGGTGGTTGCGCTCGGCCTCTTCTACCAATATTAGCTATTTCTACAGTGTGTTTACGATTGGTAATTGTTCCAGCTCCAATGCTTATAGTACTCTCGGGGCTGCTCCAGCTTTCCGACTTTCCTGAAAGGAAAGGCTAACCGAAAGCTATATTTCGTCAAATGTTGCTCCGAACGGAAGTGAGGACAACATAGAAATATAGCTAAAAAGAGATAAGAAGATGCATAGGGTTTCGTATGAGAAAGCCTATGCAGTGAATTTATGGGGGTAAATGTGAAAGAATGTCTTCATCAGATTTAGTTGATATGTCATGCTTAGAGAATTTCTAAACTGTATTTTCTATGCCTTTGTAAATTATTGTAAAATGTCGAAATATGTATTTTGATTTTTGTTTAAAATGCTTCTAAATATGGTATCATGATTTTGGGAGATAGATATGATTACAAAATTGAGAACAGACATTAGGTTTTTAGCTTTATGTTTAGTTTGTGTTTCTTGTTTTTGTGGTTTATGTTATATTTGTTCTGATAAGGTTGATGCGATATATTTTAGTTTTATGATATACGGTATTTTACGATTTTTAAATATAGGAAAATGATTATATCTTGTGATATAATTTTTTTATGGGTGATTATATGATGATTGATACACATTGTCATTTAGGTAAAAATGATTATGAAAATTTAGATGTTGTAATAAAACACATGGATAATAATATAATGATTGCAAGTGGTGCGGATATGACTTCTAATTGTGAAAATTTAGAACTTGTTAAAAAGTATTCTAATATATATGCTACAATTGGCATGCATCCTTCTGAAGTTAGTGTTTATAATAGTAGTTGTTTAAGTTGGTTAGAAAGTCATATAAATGATGATAAAGTTGTAGGAATTGGTGAGATAGGTCTTGACTATCATTATGAAGGATATGATAAAGATTTACAAAAAAAGATGTTTATTGAACAAATTGAGCTTGCTAAAAAATATCATAAAGTAGTTGTTATTCATAGTCGTGATGCGACTTTGGATACATTAGAGATTATTAAAGAGTATTTAGATGGTTATCCTACGGTTATGCACTGTTATAGTGGCAGTGTTGAGGTTGCCCACATTTTAACTAAGATGGGTGTTATGCTAGGGATTGGAGGAGTTGTAACTTTTAAGAATGCTTCTAAGTTAGTTGAGGTAGTAAGAGAAATTGATCTTAAGTATTTGTTATTAGAAACCGATAGTCCTTATTTAGCACCAGAACCTTTTCGAGGTAAAACTAATGAGCCTTACAATGTTTTATATGTGGCTAAAAAGATAGCTGAAATTAAGAATATTAGTGTTTCTGAAGTGTTAGAAATTACCACTAATAATGCTTGTAAGTTGTTTGACTTAGATAGGTAATTATGTTAAAATTATTAGTATGAGGTGATGAGTTTGAATCTGTATTTTATTCATTCGGTATTCAAATTTATTAGTTTAGTTGTAGTTTCTTTTATTTCGCTATTTGGTAGTGCGGAATATGAGGAAAGTACAATTTCTTTAAAAAATTCTAATGAAGCAAAAAACATTAATGTTTCTAGTATGAGTATTAAATATAATACTATTAATAAATATGTTACTAATCGTCCTGCGGGACTTTTATTTACAACAACCAAAGGATCTGATGGTTATATATATGTCGATGAAGAAACAGGTAATTCTGTTGTTCTTAGTGAGGCTGTTGATGAAGTTGTAGAGGTTGGAATTGGGCCTGTAGGTGAGTTTACCGGAAGAATGACAGGGTATGGACCTGATTGTGTTGGTTGTAGTAAAGTAGGTAATGTTTCTTGTCGTACAGAATCAGGAGAAAGTCATAGTCTTATTTATGATGGTATTACTTATAATGATGATGAATATGGCGAATTGCGTATTTTAGCTGCAACTTTAAATGTTTTTCCATGCGGAACAATTGTTTATGTTGATAATGGAATTCTCGATCCTTTTTATGGAATTGTTCTAGATACTGGCAGCGCAATGCGTAATGCTTATAAAGAAGATGGAACTATATGGATGGATTTAGCTTTCTCTTCTGAGAAAGTGGCTTTAACTGGTGGCGCTACTAGTAGAAACACAAAATATGTTGTACAAAGATGGGGCTTTTAGCCTCTTTTTATTTGTTAGAAAGGATTTTATATGGAATATTCTCCTAAAAAGATGCAAGAGTTATTAAATAAAAATAGTTTTTATTTCAAAAAGAATTTTGGGCAAAATTTTATTATTGATGAAAATATTATTCGTAATATTATTACTGCTTCAGAAATTGATGAAGATACATTGGTTATTGAAATAGGGCCTGGAGCAGGATCTCTTACTTATTTTTTATGCCAAGTTGCTAGACAAGTTTTGTGTTATGAGATAGATGATAGATTAAAAAGTATATTAGAAACTAATTTAGAAAGTTTTAATAATGTTGATATTAAGTTTGCTGATTTTCTTAAATGTGATGTTAGAGAAGATATAAAGAAGTATAATTATAAAAAACTTTATGTTGTTGCGAATTTGCCATATTATATTACAACTCCCATTATTGTTAAGTTAATTGAGGATAGGATTTGTGTTGATAAGATGGTTTTGATGGTTCAAAAAGAAGTTGGAGATCGCTTCAAAGCTAAGCCTGGTAGTCGTGATTATGGTTCATTATCGATTTTTATTAATTATTATTACGATGTTAAGAAAGTTTTAGATGTCAGTAAAAATGTTTTTATACCTAAACCTAATGTCGATAGTATTGTAGTTTTATTTACCAAGAAAGATAAAAAAATAGAGTTAAAAGATAAAGATTTGTTTTTTAAATTGATTAGAGATAGTTTTAAGCAAAAAAGAAAAACACTTCGCAATAATTTAAAAGATTATGATTTAGATGTTATTTCAAAAGTTTTAAGTGATTATGGCTATGATTTAAGTGTGCGTGCTGAAAATCTTAGTATTGAAGTGTTTGCTTGTATAGCTAATGCTTTATGTGAGTAGGTGAATTATGTTTAATAAGAAGTGGGATATTGTTTTAAAAGATGAGGTTAAAAAAGATTATTTTCGCAAGTTAGGTACTTTTGTAAAACATGAATATGCGCATAAGATTTGTTATCCAAAGTATGAAAATATTTTTAATGCTTTAAGATATACTGATTATGATGATGTAAAGGTAGTTATTTTGGGTCAAGATCCTTATCATGGCGAAAATGAAGCTCATGGCCTTGCTTTTTCTGTTTTAGAAGGTGTCAAAAGACCACCATCTTTAAATAATATTTTTAAAGAGTTATATGATGATTTGGGTATTGTTAGGACTAATAATAATTTAAGTGATTGGGCTAAGCAAGGAATTCTTTTGTTAAATACAGTTTTAACAGTAGAAAAAGATAAAGCTTTTTCGCATCGCAATCATGGTTGGGAGATTTTTACAGATAAAATTATTGAAGAGTTAAATAAAAGAGAAAAACCAATTATTTTTGTTTTATGGGGTAATCCTGCTCGTAGTAAGAAAGCTTTAATTACTAATAAAAGACATATTATTATTGAAAGTGCTCATCCTTCTCCATTAAGTGCGAATCGTGGTTTTTTTGGAAGTAAGCCTTTTTCTAAGATAAATAAGTATTTAGATAAACCAATAAAATGGTAAAAAAGATTGTTTTATATATGTAAACATGATAAAATTACTTATTACGGGAGGCATATATGAAAGAAGTTTTATGTTTTTTAGATGACTTGTTAAAGCCTAATGATAAAATTGTAGTTGCCGTATCAGGAGGCCCTGATTCAATGGCTCTTTTAGATTTGGTTTTAGAGTTAAAAGATAAAAAGAATTTGAATATTATATGTGCTCATGTTAATCATAATGTACGTAAGGAAAGTGATTCTGAAGCTAATATGGTTTTACAATTTTGTAAACAACATGGTATAGTTTTTGAATATATGAAAATAGATAATTATGAGATGGGTAATTTTCATAGTGTCGCTCGCCAAAAAAGATATGCTTTTTTTGACTTGTTAGTTAAACGTTATAAAGCTAATTATCTTTTTACTGCCCATCATTTGGATGATTTGATGGAGACAATATTGATGCGTCTTGTTAGAGGGTCTACTTTAAAGGGATATGCAGGTTTTAAAAAGATAGATGATATGAATCATTACAAAATAGTTAGACCTTTAATTGAAGTTGACAGAGAAACTATAACAAATTACTTAACAATCAAAAATATTACCTTTTGCGAAGATAATTCGAATGATAAAGATTGTTATACCAGAAATCGTTTTCGTCATCATGTAATACCTTTATTAAAAAAAGAAGATAAAAATGTCAATCAGAAGTTTAAAAGCTTTAGTGAGTTACTATTTAAGTATGATACATATGTAAAAAAAGAAGTATGTAAAGCATATGCTAAGGTTTATAGTGATAAATTAGACATTAGTCTTTTTAAACAATTAGATGATCTTATTCAAGAATTAGTTTTACAAAAAGTATTAGAAGAAGTTTATCAAGACAACTTATATTTAATCAATAAAAGACATCTATCTTCAGTTTTGAAGTTAATTAATTCTTCAAAAATTAATGGATATGTTGATTTGCCAAAAGGAATAAAAGCATATAAAAATTACGGTTTTCTAACTTTTGCGATTAAAAGTGATGAATGTAACTACTATCTAGAAATAGAAAACAATACTATGTTACCTAATGGTCATAAGATTGTAAGATATAATCGTCTTGATGATAAAAGTAATTATGTATTAAGAATAAATAGTGATGATGTATCTTTACCTCTTTATGTTAGAAATAAAAAACGAGGAGATAAAATCGCAACTAAAAATATGGGTGGTCATAAAAAGATTAGTGATTTATTTACGGATTGTAAAATAATTCCTAGTATGCGAAGTGGCTGGCCTATTGTTGTTGATAGTAAAGGTGTTATCTTATGGGTACCTGGTTTAAAGAAAAGCAAATATGATAAACAAATTACAGAAAAGTATGATATAATACTAAAGTATGAATGAGGAAGGAGATTTTATGCGAAGAAATTCAAATATTAAGAAGAGTATATTACCTTATATATGTCTATTTTTATTCATGATGGGGGTTTTATATTTTTTCAATATAGCTAATAGAAAAGTTAATAATTTGACTTATGATGAGTTATTGAATGCAATTAGTGAAAGTCAAGTAGAAGAATTACACATGGTTCCTAGTAGTGCAGGTGGCGTATATGAAGTATCAGGAATTATGAAAGATTATGAAGAAAAAGAATCTTTCTTTGTACGTGTTCCTTTAACTGATAGCGTTGCTTCTACTTTAACTGATGCTAGTGTTGAATATGGGTTTAAGTTAACGACAAATGCTGATCCTGATTCTAGTGCATTTTGGTTATTTCTAATTAATGTATTACCAATGTTTATTTTAATAGGTGGAGCATTTTGGTTTTTAACTAGACAAATAGGTTCTAATAAGAATTCTATGGATTTTGGAAAATCCAGAGCGCGTTTAAGTGAAGACAGCAAGAAAGTTACTTTTAAAGATGTTGCTGGTTTAGATGAAGAAAAAGAAGAAGTTCAAGAGCTTATTGATTTCTTGAAAAGTCCTAAGAAATTTCAACGTCTGGGTGCTAGAATACCTAAAGGAGTTTTACTTGTAGGTCCTCCAGGGACAGGTAAAACTTTACTTGCTCGTGCGGTAGCAGGAGAAGCTAATGTACCATTTTATTATATAAGTGGTTCTGATTTCGTTGAATTGTTTGTTGGGGTTGGAGCAAGTCGTGTTCGTGATATGTTTAAACAAGCAAAACATAATGCACCTTGTCTAATTTTTATTGATGAAATCGATGCTGTTGGTCGTCAAAGAGGAGCTGGTTTAGGTGGAGGCCACGATGAACGTGAACAAACACTTAACCAATTGCTAACTGAGATGGATGGTTTTGGAGCAAACGAAGGAATTATTATTATTGCTGCAACTAATAGACCTGATGTATTAGATCCTGCTTTACTTCGTCCAGGACGTTTTGACCGCCAAGTTCAAGTTAATTTACCTGATCAAAAAGGACGTAAAGAAATACTAGAAGTACATGCTCGTAATAAGATTTTTGCTAAAGGCATAACACTAGAAAATATTGCTAAGAGAACAGTTGGTTTTAGTGGTGCTGATTTGGAAAACTTACTTAATGAAGCAGCTTTACTTGCCGTTAGAAGAGATAAAAATGCTATTACAATGGCTGAATTAGATGAAGCACATGATAGAGTACTTATGGGACCTGCTAAAAAGAGTCATAAGTATACTGATAAAGAAAAGAAAACAGTTGCTTATCATGAAGCAGGACACGCTGTTGTCGGTTTAAAACTTGAAGGAGCAAATGATGTTCAAAAGATTACAATTATACCTCGTGGTATGGCTGGTGGCTACAATTTGATGTTGCCTAAAGAAGAAACATATCTACAAACAAAATCAGAATTGTTACAAACAATTAGTGGTTTATTAGGTGGTCGTGTGGCAGAGGAAATTGTCTTTAATGAAATTACAACAGGAGCACACAACGATTTTGAAAAAGCTACTAAGATTGCTCGTGCAATGGTAACTGAATACGGAATGAGTTCCCTTGGACCTGTTCAATTTGAACAACAACAAGGAAGTGTTTTTTTAGGTCGTGATTATACTAAGAGTCGTAATTTTTCTGGTCAAGTTGCTTTTGAAATAGACCAAGAAATGCGTAAGATTATCGATGAATGTTATGAAGTAACAAAAAAGATAATCAAAGAAAATAGAGATTTACTTGACTTAATTGCTAATACGTTATTAGAATACGAAACTATTACTAAAGAACAAATCGAATATTTGGTTGAACATAAATGTATGCCAGATGAAGATGGTGAAGTTGATTTAAGTGATTTTAAAGAAGCTTCTTTAGAAGATTTAACAGTTCGTGAACTTAAAGAATTAGCAAGTGAAAAGGGCATAAAAGGATATGCTCGTATGAGTAAAGAAGAATTAATCGACAAACTAAAAGAAGAATAATTTCTTCTTTTTTTGTTTTAACTATATTTTTTAAAAATATTACCTTTTTTATTTGAATAATTTAATAATAATACTATGTATTAAAAATATTTTGATAAATTTTAGAGAAGTTAAAGACTTTTTGTCAATTATAGTGTAAAATATAATAGCAAGTAGATGAAGACGTAGACATAGACTTATGTCTTCATTTTTGATAAAATATTATGTGTGTAGAGTTGGTGAGAAAATGGGGAAAATTATTGCATTAGTTAATCAAAAAGGTGGGGTTGGCAAAACCACATCTAGTATAAATTTAGCAGCTTCTCTAGGAGCTTTAAAAAAACGTGTTTTACTACTTGATTTAGATCCACAGGGAAATGCGACAACAGGGCTAGGAATTAATAAAGGTGATGTTAAAAAAAGTGTTTATGATTTAATTATTGATGACACTACTTGTGATGAAGTAATTTTAAAAACATCTTTTAAGAATTTATATGTTATGCCTGCTACTATCAATCTTGCTGGAGCAGATATTGAACTAGCAGAACGTATGCATCAAGATCCTAGTTTTGTTAGAACTCATCAATTAAAAAAGAAATTGGATGTCATTCGTGATCAATTTGATTATATTTTAATAGATTGTCCTCCTTCTTTGGGAATTCTAACAACTAATGCGTTAACGGCTTCTGATAGTGTTATTATTCCATTACAATGTGAGTTTTTTGCTCTAGAAGGTATTATGCAATTGTTAAATACAATTAGACTAGCTCAAAAGAATTTAAATCCTAATTTGCAAATAGAAGGGGTTTTACTAACGATGTTAGATGCTAGAACTAATCTAGGTTTAGAAGTTGTAGAAGATGCTAAAAGTTATTTTCGTGAAAAAGTTTATGATACTATTATTCCACGACTTGTGCGTTTAAGCGAAGCACCAAGTCATGGTAAACCAATAATAGTATATGATCCAGAAAGTCGAGGTACAGAAGCGTATCTTAATTTAGCTAAGGAAGTGATTGATCGAAATGGAAACTAAAAAAAGAGCTCTTGGAAGAGGATTAGAATCTTTATTCAATTCTGAGAATTTGGATATTGAGACAATTGAAAAACAAATATATGAAACAGTTAAAAAAGAGGAAATAATTGATCTAAATTTAACTGATTTAAGACCTAATCCTTATCAACCAAGAAAGAAATTTGATGATGCTGCATTAAAGGAGTTAGCTGAATCAATTAAAGAGCATGGTGTTTTTCAACCAATAATTGTTAAAAAAAGTATTAAAGGTTATGAAATAATTGCAGGTGAAAGAAGAGTTCGTGCTTCTAAACTAGCTGGTTTAGAAACAATTCCCGCTATTATTAGACAATTTAGTGATTCCCAAATGATGGAAATTGCTTTACTTGAAAATCTACAACGTGAAAACCTTAATGCAATTGAAGAAGCCACAGCTTATAAGACGATGTTAGAACATCTAGGATTAACACAAGATGATTTAGCTAAGAAAGTTGGTAAAAGCCGTAGTCATATAACTAATATGCTTGGTTTATTACGTTTACCTAAAGAAACTCAAGAAATGATAGAAGAAGGAAATCTTAGTATGGGGCATGCCCGTGTTTTAAGTAAATTAGAAGATACTTCTAAGATAGTTCTTTTAGCTGATAGAGTTGCAAAAGAAAAATTATCAGTTCGTGATTTAGAAAAACTAGCTGATGATAATACTTTAATGCGTGTTAATCAAATCAAAAGAGAAAAACATACCAATCATGAGTTTAAATATGTGGAAGATATGCTAAAAGACAAATTAGATACGAAAGTTAGAATTAAGGGACACAAAATAGAGATAACTTTTACTAATGTAGCTGACTTAAATCGTATTTTAGAAGTTTTAGATGTTAAAGAATAGGTGATATTATGAGTATTGATATGTTTCTTATAAAGGAGATTGTAAATCCTATTATTTATATTTTTGTAGGTCTTTTACTTTATGGAATTATTAAAAAAGTATTAAAACGTAGTTATGATCATACTTCTAAGTTAGATATTAAGAAGAAAAAAACAGTTATTACGCTTATTAGTAATATTGCTAAATACGTTATTGCGATTATTGTTATATTGATGATTTTAGAAGTTTATGGTGTTAATACGGGAGCTATATTGGCTTCATTAGGAATTGTAGGTTTAGTTGTAGGTTTAGCTTTACAAGATTTAATTAAAGATTTTGTAGCTGGAGCATTTATTATTTTTGATAATCAATATAGTATTGGTGATACAGTTACAATTGAAAACTTTAAAGGTGAAGTAATTGCCTTAGGTTTAAAAACAACAAAACTAAAAGCTGCTAATGGAGATATCTATTGTATTGCTAATGGTCAAATTACTGATGTTATTAATCATAGTCAATCAGATAATATGGCAATTGTTGATGTGGATGTTGCTTATGAAGAAGATTTAGATAAAGTTTTAGAAGTTTTAAATACTCTAGTTAAACGTTTAGATGATGAAATAAGTGATTTAACAGGTCCAATAGAAGTATTAGGAGTTACTAATTTAGGTGCTAATGGTGTAACTATTAGAATAACAGTTAATACTATTAGTGGTAAACAATTTGATGTAGAAAGAATAATTAGAAAAGAAGTAAAAAATACTTTTGATAAAGAAAAGATTTCTATTCCTTATTCACAAGTGGTGGTTTACAATGGTAAATGATTATAAACTTGGAAGTGTTGTCGTTATGAAAAAACAACACCCATGTGGTAATAATGAATGGGAAATAACTAGAATTGGAGCAGATATTAAGATTAAGTGTTTAAAATGTGGTCGTAGTATCATGCTTTCACGAATTGATTTTAATAAAAAGTTAAAAAAAGTTAAGAGTTTTTAGGAGGAGTAATATGCGTAAACCAAAAAAAGAACGTACATTAGGTCCTGTTTTTACAATAATGTTATTGTCTTTAGTCATTGCTGTAAGTAGTTTGATTTTGTCGTTAATTGGCTTTGAAGGACAACTTACAAGTATTAATAATGATACATTAGAATCAACTATGATTTTAATCAATAATTTTATAAGTAAAGATGGTATAAACTATTTGTTTGGGAATATTGTTAATATTTTAGGTGCTTTTGAACCTATAGCTTTGACAATAATTTCTCTAATAGGGATAGGTATAGCTGAGCGAAGTGGACTATTTAAAATTCTTTTCCGTAATGTCAAATATCTAAACCCTAGAACAGTTACTTTTATAACTTTTTTAGTATCGATTGCAGCAAGTTTCTTCGGTGATTTTGCTTTTGTAGTAGTTATACCTATTGCAGCTATTTTCTATAAATATGCTAATCGTAATGCTAGATTAGGAGTTTTAACAGCTTTTATCGCTACATGTGTAGGTTATGGAACAGGTATTATGTTTAACAATATTGATTTGTTATTAGGTATGAGTACACAGGCATCTGCTTCATTAGATGTTGATAAAAGCTATGTTTATAATATTTCTTCTAGTTTATATTTAATGTTAGGAAGTACAGTTATTTTAGCTTCTTTAGGAAGTATAATTGTTGATACTTTTTTAGCTAATAAATTTCCTAAAAAGACACCTTTACAAGATGAAGAATTACATGTTTCTAAAAAAGGTTTAATTCTTAGTGGTATTGCATTTCTTTTAATGACTTTAGTTATTATATATTCATTGATTCCTAATTTACCTGGCAGTGGTGCTTTATTAGATATGAGTCAAGAAGGATATGTTAATCAATTATTAAGTGATAATGCACCATTTTATACAAATGCGGTTTTCCTTTTCACTGTGATGATGATGATATGCGGTATGATATATGGAAAAGTGTCTGGAAATATTAAGTCAAGTAATGAATATAGTTTAGCTCTATCAACAGGTTTTGATGGAATTGGCTATTTGTTTGTCTTATTTTTCTTTTCTTCGTTGTTATTAGCTATTGTTGATTATACTAATATAGGAACCGTTATAAGTGCTAATTTAGTTAGTTTTATAGGTAGTATGCAGTTTTCGGGAATACCTCTAATTATTTCACTATTCGTAATAGTTATAATAATTGGCTTGTTTATTCCTAGCACAGTAACAAAATGGAATTTATTAAATCCTGTTGTTGTTCCTTTATTTATGCGTAGTAATATTGCGCCTGATTTTACGCAATTTGTCTTTAGAGCAGCAGACGGGGTTGCTAAAGCAATCACACCAATTTTTCCATATTATATGGTTATGCTAGCATATTTAGAAAAATATAATTATGATGAAGAAAACAAAATTACTATCTTTGGCGTTTGGAAGTTAATCTTTCCAGTTGTCTTAATGTTAATAGTAGTTTGGATTTTAATTCTAATTGGTTGGTATGTCATAGGCTTACCAATGGGAAATGGAACTTATGTCGCTTTATAATAGAAGATTTCTTCTGTTTTTGTATAAAAAAATTACGTGTGTGTGGGAAACCACATCTTGCAAATAATAAAAAACATGATATAATTTAATCAGAATAGGAGAAGATTATGAAACAAAAAGCATTCACACTAATCGAACTACTAGCCGTAATAGTAATACTAGCGATTATAGCCTTAATCGCAACCCCAATCATTATGGGCATAATAAATGAAGTAAATGAACAATCAATAGTAAGAAGTGTTCAAAATATTCAAGATGGAGTAGAAACATTTATAATGTCAGAAAAAACACTAAATCCTGAATATGTATTTAATCAAAATGATTTTAAGTATAGTGGAAAACAATATCAAGATCTAGCTATATTAACAAATGAAAAAGATCAAGTCAGTGTAGCAGTCTACGAAAACGATAAATGTTACTATATTCTAGCAGGAACAACTGAAGTAAAAGTAGAAGAATTAACAAAAGAAGAATGTCTAGCTAAAGTAAGTAGTAGTGAGATAGCAGGAAATCCATTACTTCCAGAAATAGAAGAAAACTTGTGTACAACAGATAAAACAACAGAATGTTATAAAGAAGAAGGTA
>CALVXF010000034.1 GCA_944368875.1 uncultured Bacilli bacterium | reverse complement strand
AATTAATAAAGTTACTTATTTAAATAATGATGATAATAGTAGACAAAATTTACTTAAAAATATTTACAATAATTTTAAATTAAAAGGATATAAGAATAATATAAATTTTGTTATAAAAAAGGAAAATAGTGAAGAAGAAGGATTTGCTGTTATAAAGATGAACTATTTACCAATCGTAATAGAAAATCAAGAGTATGATTTAAATATTAATGTTGAAGATTTATATCCAGATAAAGAAAATAATTATAGTTTTGATAATGATTATTATTATGAGTTTACAAGTTCAGATGAGTTTACAGTTAAGAGTGTTAATATTTATTATAATGGTACTGAAGAAACACTTGATTATGAATTTAAGGATAATGTTTTAACATTTAACAGTGTTGGTGATGTTATTTATTCAGTAATTATTGAATATAGCAATGGTGATATTATTAATTATTATTTTGTTTAATAAAAATTAAACTAATAGTCGATAAATATAAACTAATGGTTTAGATGAAATTTTGCTATTTTATGTTAAAATTTTAACAGAGGTGAAATAATGGAAAAAAGAACATTTGGCGATATTATTTTGGAATTAAGAAAAGAGCAAAATTTGACGCAACAAGATTTGGCGAAAAAATTAAATATTACTGATAAAGCTATTAGTAAGTGGGAAAGAGGCTTATCTTATCCTGATATTACTTCAATATCTATGCTTGCTAAGAGTTTAAATGTTGATAGTTCATATTTGATTGATTTATGTAAAAAAGAAGATAGTAATAACCCTTTTCGTGAGAAAGAAAATTTTAAAAATATATTTTTATTAATTTTAAAAGCTGTGGCATTGGCTATGAGTGTTAGTGTCATTGTGTTAAATTTTATAAATAGAATAGATGAAAAATCTAGTATAATTATGTTGGGAATTGGTCTATTTTGTTTTAGTTTGTTAGTTTTTAATTATAATAAAGGAAATTAGTATATATGAAAGCACTTTTTAGTGCTTTTTTTATTTCAATCTTGCTTAAACAAAAAAAATAAACTATAATTAATAAAGAGTGTGATTTTATGAGAACAAAAACTGAACTAGAAAGACAACTACCTATTACCAACATCAGTTATTTAATTGCTATAGGACTTGGTAATTGTTTAAAAGAAAATATTAAAGTATTGAAAAAAGAAAGGATGAAGAAAAATGATACAAAAACCAAAAGGAACATATGATGTATTTGGCGATTATGGTAAAAAAGTATTGTATTTAGAAATGCTTTTTCAAAGTTTAATGGAAAAATATAATTATGAATTTATCCGTACTCCTATTTTTGAAGCAACTGATTTATTTCACCGTGGTGTAGGAGAGACAACTGATATTGTTTCTAAAGAAACATATGATTTTTTAGATCGAGGAGAACGAAAGATGACACTTAGACCTGAAGGCACTGCTGGTGTGGTCCGTAGTTTTATCGAAAATAAAATGTATACAAACTCTTCGATGCCTGTTAAAACTTGGTATTATGGTCCTATGTTTCGTTATGAAAGACCCCAAGCTGGACGCTATCGTGAGTTTTACCAAATGGGAGTGGAAGCATTTGGAACATCTGATCCATTAATGGATGCTGAAGTTATTAGTATAGCCGTTAATTTTTATAAATTACTAGGTTTAAAAGATGTCAAGGTACGTATTAATAGTCTAGGTGATAGTGAATCTAGAAGTAATTATCGTGATGCTTTACTTGCTTATTTTAAGCAACACTTAGATAAACTATGTAGTGATTGTAAAGAAAGATATAACAAAAATCCATTACGTATTTTAGACTGCAAAGTTGATCATGATTTGGATATTATGCATAATGCTCCTAAGATAAGTGATTATCTATCTAATGAGGCAATAGATCATTTTGAAAAAGTAAAAGATTATTTAGATAATAGTGGTATTAGTTATATTGTTGATGATAATTTGGTGCGAGGACTTGATTATTATACTAATACTGTTTTTGAAGTAGAAGCAGATATTCCTGGATTTGGCGCTAACAGTGTTTTGAGTGCTGGTGGAAGATACGATCATTTAGTTGAAAATATTGGTGGTCCTAGCACACCAGGTGTTGGTTTTGCCTTAGGCATGGAACGATTAATTAATGTTTTAGAGGCAAGTAGTATTAATTTGAATATTGAAAATGGAATTGATTTATATGTAATTCCAATGAATGACATAGTTAAAAGTTATGCTTTTGATGTTACTAACAAATTACGTATGAGTGGTTTTAAAGTAGAAATGGATTATATGAATCGCAATTTAAAAAGTAACTTTAAACAAGCAGATCGTTTAAATAGTCATTTTGTCGCAATTATAGGTGAAGATGAAATGGCTAATGATTATATTACAATTAAGAATAATATAACTAAAGAAGAAGATAAAATTGACACTGCTTATTTAGTAAATTATTTAGATGAAAAATTATTACAAGAAGATTGTACTTGTGGTGATGATTGTGATTGTAATCACGATCATGATTGCGGATGCGAACATCATTGAAATAGGTAAATACCTATTTTTTCATAATTTAAGCAAAAATATTAAAACATTTGTGATATAATTATTAAAGAGAGTAGGTAATAGTATGAAAGAAAGAAAAAGTATTAGTTCATTTAAAATTGTGTTATATTGGTTTATTCTTTTAATAGTAATAGGTATTTTTATATCATTTTTACCCCAATTATTTATAACTCATATGTTATCTAATTACTGGAATTTAAGTGGTGTTTTGAGTTATGCAATGTGTATTATTGTAGGTTTAATAACGGATACATTATTGATAATAATAGTAACTAAATTAGTTAGTAAAAAATATTTTACAACAAGAAAAATTAGTTTGCTTTTGATGAGCGCCATATTATTATTTGGATTATTAATCAATTTTACTAATTATTTTTGGATTATCCAAGTGATTGAAGCAACTTATGCATCTTTCTTATTGCAATTTTTGCCTGTTGTAACTCCTTACGGCTTAATTTGGAGTTTTGGTATAACTTATATATTAGTTGTGATACCACGTATGTTGTTTATACCATATGTTAGTAAAAAATTATATGTTAAAGAAGTTGTTGTCAGTGAAGATAAACCAAAATATAAAATAGAGTCTGAGCAACCTGTTTATGAAAAAGTTGATACTACCACAAATCAAAATATAGATAATATAGTTAATAATACTTCAGAGGATGTTTGGAATGATAACAAGACTTTATCAGAAAAAGATATTTTAATTGTTCCTAAAGTTGAACAAACTACTAATCCTACTGAAACACCAAAAATAAGTATTAAAAAACAACCAGAAGTTGTTGTCCCAAAAGAAGAGGTGAAAGATAAAAAAGTTGATGTTATACCTTTTGAGGGTTTAATACCAGGTGTTAATCCTAATGCTGTTAAAGAACAACCAGTTGTTCAAAATAAACCGATTAATGAACCTATCGTTTATCCTAGTGAACAGGTTGAACGTCTATGCCCAAATTGTGGTGCGAAAGTTAGTGATTCTGCAACTACTTGTTTTATGTGTGGTAAATCTTTATAAGGACATTTGTCCTTTTTTTATTTTATAAAATATGATATATTATTAGCGGTGAAGTTATGGAACGTTATCGTGAAATAGAAAAAAGTATTATTAAAAAATATCGCAAGCAAATATGGGCTAAGTTTGTTAAAGCAGTTAAAGAGTACGAACTGATTCTTCCTAACGATAGTATTGCAGTTTGTATAAGTGGTGGAAAAGATTCTATGCTTCTTGCAAAGTGCTTAGAAGAATTAAAACGTCACGGGCAATTTAAATTTGATGTTAAGTATATTGTAATGGACCCAGGTTATAATCAAAAAAATTTAGCTAAAATAAAAGAGAATTTAAGTATATTAAATATTGATGCAATAGTTTTTGAAAGTGATATTTTTAAAGTTAGTACAAAACTAAATAAAGAAAATCCATGTTATATGTGTGCTCGTATGCGACGTGGTTATTTATATAATAAAGCAAAAGAATTGGGTTGTAATAAAATTGCTTTAGGACATCATATGGATGATGTTATTGAGACTATTTTAATGAATATGATATATAATGGTCGTTATGGAAGTATGCCTCCAAAACTTCATAGTGATAATTTTTTAGGGATGGAACTTATTAGACCATTATATCTAATAAGAGAAAAAGATATAAATAGCTGGGCTAAAAGTAATAAACTTAGTTTTATTGATTGTGCTTGTAGTATAACTGAAAAAAAATTAGGTTCGAGATTACTTGTTAAATCATTGATTAAAGATATGGAAAAATTTAATCCCGATGCTTCTTTATGTATATTTAAAAGTAGTAATAATATCAATTTAAACACTGTCTTGGGTTATTATAAAGATAATCAATATAAATCATTTTTGGATGAATATAGTGACAAATAAGAATATTTATGTTATAATTAAGTTACCTAAGGTAGGTGCTAAGAAAATCCAACAAATATGACATTGGGAATCTAAAGTAATAGTGGTGTTGAATGCTTGTGAAAACAAGAATCCTAAAACTATGCGGTGATGCCCACCTGGAAAGACCGGGTTTGTCATTAGCCACCTTAGGTTTTTTTGTGTAATAAAGGAAGTGATAGTATGTGGCAAGATCGATTTTTATTGCAAGTTGGTAATGAAGTTTTAGAAAGAATTCATGATAAAAAGATTTTAGTTGTAGGTTTAGGCGGAGTTGGGGGATATGTTTTAGAAACACTTACGCGAAGTGGTTTTCAAAACTTTATTATCGTTGATTATGATTTGATAGATATCACTAATCTAAATAGACAAATTATTAGTGATACAACTAATATTGGAACTTTAAAAGTTGATGCTTGGGAACAACGCATGAAAAAAATAAATCCTCTAGTTAAAGTAGTTGCCATAAATAAACGTCTTGATAGCGATGTTTCTTTCCTTTTTAACGAAGAAATTGATTACATTGTCGATACATGTGATACTTTAAAAGTTAAATTAGCTTTAATTGAAGAAGGACTTAATCGCCATATTAAAACAATTTCTTGTATGGGAACCGGAAATAAGCTTGATCCAACAAAGTTAAAAATTACTAATATTTGGGATACTAGTTATGATCCATTAGCTAAAAAAATTCGTAAATACTTACGTGATAAAAATATTAATTCGAAAGTCATGGTTATCTCATCAAGTGAAAAACCTCTAAATATATCAAGTAAAATCATTAGTTCAAATGCTTTTGTTCCTGCAACAGCAGGTTTATTAATTACTAGTTATATTGTTAATGATATTATAAATAATAATTAAAATATGATATACTATATATAGGTGATACAATGCTTGAAGTAGATAAATATTTAGCAAAAGAAATTGCTAATATGAAGGGAAAACTCATAACTATTGGCTTAAGTAATAAATTACTTGGATGTATTGAAAAAAATCAAGCAATAGTAGAATGTATGGCTATGGATGCAACTGAGTATGATAAAAATAAGAATTATGGTTTGTTTGGGCCAACTAAAGTCTTAGGACTTAAAAAGATTCGTAAAAAATTCAAAAAGAAGAAACACCATATTTTAATTATGAATATAAAGCATATTAAAAGAAATGTTAAAACGATTATTCGCGATAGTATATATATTACTAAAGAAAACATCTATATCTACGGAGCTAAAAAAGATTTTGATGTCGAATTATTAAAAAAACGTTATAAGCGCTATAAAGTCATTATTGATTATACAGAGTATAAAAACTCATATGTTTTGAAAATTGATGTCACAAAGGCTAAAAATCATAAAATTTTAGATATGTTTTATTATATAAGTGATAGTATTTATAATGGTGTTGAATTATTTAGTGATTTTTTAGTAAAATAGGGAGGACATTATGAAAGTTGGAATATTACTTGCAGACGGATTTGAAGATATCGAAGCATTAGGTGTTTTAGATGTTTTAAGAAGA
>CALVXF010000033.1 GCA_944368875.1 uncultured Bacilli bacterium | reverse complement strand
ACTTTGAACTTCACTAGATAGTGATGCTACAAACACATTATTTAACCAATCTCCGACATATGATTTTTCTAACGTATTACATGTTTGGTCAATTATACAATTATCTGTGCTACTTGTATAACTTCCCCATGCTATAGCTGTCACAGGATATGATGTTATTAAAGTATATCTTCCGGTTGTTTTATCCGCTTTCATAATTCGCCACATGTGTCCGCCATACCATAACCAGTTTACTCCTCCTGTGCCACTTGCTCCTGTGTAGATATATTCATTACCTTCTTCTTTATAACATTCTGTTGTTACATCTGTAGTACATAAGTTTTCTTCTATTTCTGGAAGTAATGGATCTCCTGCTATCTCACTACTACTTACTTTAGCTAGACATTCTTCTTTTGTTAATTCCTCTACTTTTACTTCAGTTGTTCCTGCTAGAATATAGTAACACTTATCGTTTTCGTAGACTGCTACACTGGCTTGGTTCTTTTCATTTGTTGATATGGCTAGATCTTGATATTGTTTGCCACTATATTTATAATCACTTTGATTAAATACATAATCTGGATTCAGTGTTTTTTCTGAGATTATAAATGTTTCTGCTCCATCTTGAATATTTTGAACACTTCTTACTATTGATTGTTCATTTACTTCATTTATTATGCCCATAATGATTGGGGTTGCGATTAAGGCAATAATCGCTAGTATTACTATTACCGCTAGTAATTCGATTAATGTAAATCCATTCTTTTTCATATCATACTCCTCTTTTCTAGTTCTGTGGAATTCTATAGAAATTGTACCATAATACCCCCCCCCGTCAAGAATTTTTGACGTTGTGGATAACCTATAGTTTAGTTTTTTGAATTCCCTTTAGTTATAGTATTTACATATTATAACTCTATATTCATTTTACACGTTTTGCGTGTTATTGGCAAGGATATCTTATAATAAAACACTGATTGTTCAGTGTTTTACTTATTAATTATTTGTAATTTTTCATCAATAACAGAATATAAATATACTTCGATTGGTTTAGCTGATATTGTTTTTATATATTCTCTAT
This sequence comes from uncultured Bacilli bacterium, assembly GCA_944368875.1. Taxonomy (GTDB): domain Bacteria; phylum Bacillota_I; class Bacilli_A; order RF39; family UBA660; genus CALVXF01. The sequence goes on along the minus strand of CALVXF010000033.1, from coordinate 28,640 downwards.
ACCCTTCTAGTTGTTTTAAATAATTAGGGTCATCTATCTTTTTTAATTTATAATCAATTATTAATATTTTATTTGGATATTCTAACAATAAATCTATAATTCCATGTTTGTTTTGATAAATAAATTCGTGTTCTTTATAAATTGTAGGTGTTTTAAAGTCAATACCACAATTTAAAAAAGCTTTTATTTTATCTTTGTATAATATATTATCTAAGTTTGGATTTTTTAAATCAAGGTGTTCTAATATTTCATGAATTTTTATACCAAACTCCATTTTTTGTTGTTCTTCTTTAGTAATCAATGCTTTATTTTCTTTAGAATAATGTTCTTTTTTAATTTCTTCTTTATTAAAATTTATTTCTTTAGAAATTACTCTTGTATGATTATCATTTAGATACTCTTGAATATTTGTCTTTCTAATGAGCATATAATCTTTGGTTAGATTTAAGTCATCTAAATTAATATTTTTTAAATATTGGGAAATTTCCTTTTTAATGCTTTTTAATATATCCAAAAAAGATTTATATTTTAAACGATTACTGATATCTACTAAATTGTTTTGATCTTTACTAATTTCTTTTGTATTGTTTAAATCACAGACAAAAATCATTTCTTCTTGGGCTCTTGTTAAAGCCACATAAAATAGTCTTATTTTTTCACTTATTTCTTCTTCTTGATATTGTTTTTTAATAAGTTTTTTTAAGAATGTTTCATCTATGCCATCTAGATAATATGGTGTGATAATACCATAATTATTATCATACATAAAGCGGTTTTTTAATTCTTTTAAGTTAAATTCCTTATATAGACCAGCAAAATAACAAATATGATATTCTAAACCTTTTGATTTATGAATTGTCATTATTTTAACACTATCACTATTGGTGCTGCTAATGTTAGTTTCCATCTTTATATTATCTTCTAAGATCGTGTTTAAATAATTATAAAACTGATCTATGGTATAGCCCATTTTTTCAAATGTTTTAGCTTGATTTAAAATAGTTTCCATATGTATATAGGCACTATCGATAAATCCCACTTTAATTGTTTTTTCATAAAACTTAAAATCAGCAATAATTCTTTTTATTATTTCAGTTAATGAAAGATATTCTAAGTCTTTAACAATATTGTTAATAATATCTAATATTTCCCCTTTATAGTTGTTATTAATTACTATTTCTAATATCTGATTATCTGTATAACTGAATAAAAAACTACGAGCAATGCTTATATAATTATATTTATAATTAATACTAAAATCTTGCTTATAGACATCTAAAAGCAAAGCTATAATGTTTTTTAATAAAATAACATCGTATTCGTCTGTAATATTAGTACTTGTATACTTTATTAAAGGAATATTTAGATATTCAAATATTTTTTTATATAAATCAAAGGATGTACTGCGATCTAAAATAATTGCAAAATCACTATAAGTTATATTTCTAATTAAATTATTTTTAACATCGAAAACTTGATATTTTGTATCAATCTTTTGTTTTATATCATTGGCAATAATAAAAGCTTCGATTTCATCTTTAGAATAACCTAATTTTTGATATTCATAGTTATATATTTCCATATCATTATTAGATTTAAGTAGTCCTTGTTCATTATAGGCAAGATTACCAAAAATCATTTGATGACCATTAGTATAGTTTGCCCCACCCAAATCTTCATCCATAATTAAATCAAAAATTAAGTTGATATTGTTTAAAACTTCACTTCTTGAACGGAAATTTTTAACTAAATCTATTTTATAACCACCATTATTTTTTGAATAATTGTTATACTTATTTCGAAAAATATTAGGGTTAGCATTTCTAAAGCGATAAATAGATTGTTTAATATCGCCAACCATATAGACATTATTATTTTGAAGTAAATTAATAAATGTTTCTTGTAGATCACTGGTATCTTGATATTCATCAACCATTATTTCTTTAAAACTATATTTAAGTTCGTCTAATACTTTACTATTTTCTTTTAAAACCCTAATAGCCATTTTCGATATATCATTGAATTCAAATAAATTGTATTGGTATTTAAATTTATCTACTTCGCTATCTAAAGTTTTTAAAATATCAATTATGATTACTACATAGTCTTTAGTCAACAAATAACTATCTTTTAATTCTTCTTCACTATTAAAAGTAATTAAGGTTTTTAATTCTTTTAGTTTAGTATTTAGATTTTCTTTAAGTTCTTTAGCTTGTTCTAAACAATTTTTATTAAGTCTCGGAAGTTCTATATTATGATATAAAATAATTTCATCAAGTTTAGTAGAACTTATTAAGTTTTCTATATCATTTTTAATACTTTCATAAAAAGATTCATCGATATAAAGACATAAGTCTTCATATGCGCTTTTGATTTCTTCTATTTTTTGTTTTAAATATGATGTAAAAGTAAATATATATTCATCAATTTTTTGCTTACTAAAAAATTGTTTTATGTAATTATCCAAGTATTCTTTTTTATCATATTTTAAATCTAGTTTATTACTTATATTTAAAATACCTTCTTTTATCTCTTTATCATCTTTTAGGGAAAAATCAGTTATTAATTTATTAAATAGATGATTATTAGAATTATACATCGTATCAAAGATTTTATTAATTATATCTTTTTTTACCATATAGATAATACTATTATCTAAAATATTGACGTCACTACTAATATTTAATAGATAGTGATATTTTTTAACTAAACTTAGGGCATAACTATCAAATGTCGTAATATAAGCGCCATCGATTAAACTAAGTTGGTCTTTTAAGTTGGGATTTTCAGTAATTGCTTTTCTAATGCGTTCTTTCATTTCAAAAGCGGCAGCATTCGTAAAAGTTAGAACAAGTAGTTCATTGATATTTACTCCTTCTTTTAATTTACGAATAACTCGTTGTGTTAAAACTGCTGTTTTACCACTTCCAGCTCCAGCGGAAATAATAATATTACTGCCTTCTTTATTAATCGCTTCTAATTGTTCACTTGTCCACTTAGGCATTATTATCACCTCCTAAGATGTCATCTAATTTAACAGAATTTAAATAAATAATATTTTTATTATTTTTAAAACATATATCTTGGTATTTACAATACATACATCCTTTTAATTCATCATCAATAAATTTAGGATTAATCGGAAATTTACCACTTAAAATATCATGAGTAGCACGATTGATATTATCGTCAACTATTTTAGTTAATTTATCTAAGCTTTCATCTGTCAAAGTTTTAACAAAAGCTCCATAAGTTCCATCTTTCTTAATTTTCATGCCTTTTATATAACTACTATTTTCATAAGTTGGGTCAAAATAAGCAATACGTTCTTGTTCATTACTAGAATAACCAACTAGTTTTAAATTATCTAATTTTTGTTCTTCTAAAGTTTTACCATTTTTTAAAGAAGGATTATGTAATATTTTTTGTAAATACATACCTACAAAAGTTGGATTTAGAAAATGACTATGTTTAACTAAATACCAATATATTGGTAACTGCATATCCATACCATGAATAATATTATTTAATTTAATATCAGGATTACCTGTCTTATAGTCAATTAAACTAATATATGTTTTATCATCTTTTTCATTATACATCAATTTATCAATAATACCAGTAAAATTAACAGGCATACTAGTACTCTTATCGATATCTATTTTATATTCTAACAATTCACAACTAAGATTAGTATCATGTTTTAGTTTTAAAACAAAACTAATAATAAATTCTAATTCATCTTTTAATTTTCCAAGTAACAAATTACTTTTAGCATCTATTTCTTTATCTTTTAAATAATTATCCCATTCTTCTCTAAAATTAAAATCAGGTCTAAATACTTTTGATAAGATGTGGTGATACAAATTTCCAACTAAAATACTAAATGTTTCTTCATATGGTTTTAGTTTTAAAATATTATCTAAATAATATCTAAAAGCACATTTATAATAAGTATCGATACTAGAATAACTCAAATTTAAGTGATGATTCATCTTTTGATAAAGTAAATCTAAATCTACTTGTTGATAATTATTATCATAAGTTAAGTAAGGTATATCATAAGTATAATAATATTTTTCTAAGTCTTTATTTTTAATACCATATTTTAAATAATCATCTAAATAACTAGTTAGTTTCTCTTGATCATAACTTTTAGAATAACTAACCTCATATTCATGATCAATAACAACATTCATATCTAATTCTTTAATTAAATTAGATGGATAATAAACAACTCCTAAATGCTTTAGTTTATAACTAAGTGTTAAATTTTGAATACTATATATTGCTTTGATTACACTTTCTTTACTTATTCGGTTTTTAGTATTTGTATCTTCTAAATTAATTTTATTTTTTAGACTATCACTAATATAGTCTTCGTCTTGATAAAGTGTTGGAATAATATTTTGATTAAAGCCAATTAAAAAGACATGATCTTCTGAAGTAAAATAATTATTATCTAAACTACTTATATTGATACTATTTTGATAACTAATATTAATAGTTGCGCTTTTTATTTCTTCTAATACTAAATTATATAAATTATCATTATATGGATATAAATGATATTTATTAGAAATATTTAATAAAATATCATATATATCTTGATTTTTAATTTGCTCTAAAGCAGATATAAAAGATTTTGTTTCTTTTAAACATTTTAAAAAATTAGATACTTCAATAGTTCCATAAATACTTCTTTTTTTATCTAATAAAATATTATATTTATAAGCTAGTTGTTCTAAAATGTGTTCATATTCACTACCTACATTTAATATATATATATTTTTAGGATTAATATTGTTATCTAATAAGTGCGCTACTGAATTTAATACAAATTCAATCTCTTCTTTGACAGTTTCAAATTCATGAATTTCTAGTTTTTTAGTTATTAGAGGTGTTTCAATTACTTCATAATCGATTAAATGTTTTTTTAAATAGTTATCGATATAGTCATAACCAAAGATATATATTTTTTTATTTTTTATATACTCTTTAAAATTGTTATTAGTTATTAACAATTGCTTATTAAGTAATTCTTCTCTAATTTTATATAAATTATCTAGAATAGGATTATTATAATATTGATCAACCAAATATAAATTATTTAATATTTTAATTGTTGTATCATAGTTGTAATGATATTTATCCATAAGATATAAAATAGTTTTTTCATTATAACTAAAAACAATATTATTTAAATATTCTTCACGTGTCATAATTTTGATATTTAAAAGTTTATTACTAATGATTTTTAAAACTTTTTCTTTTATTTTATTTGGGACAATAAGTATATTATTATTACATCTATCAAACATAACCCACATCCTTTAGTAAATATTATAACACAAAAAAATGTAAGTTTTTTAACTTACATTTCTTTTAATTCTAACATTTTTTCAACAATTCTTTTAACATCTCTTTCATTGAATGGTTTAGCAAGTAAATCAGTAATAGGATATGTAAAAGCCCGATTAATTGTTTCTCTATCATCGCCACCTGTAATAATAGAAACAGGAACTTTATTAAATAGACCATTTTGACGTAAATAATCTAAAACATAAAAACCATTTACATTAGGCATATTTAAATCCAAAAGAATACCAGCGATTCTATTATGAGTATCATTTTCGATAGCACTTATTGCTTGGGCACCATCTGAAGCTTTCATAACTTCAAATGTATCATCAAAAATTTTAGTAATAAAATTAACTACGAGATTAGAATCATCGACTACTAAAATAGCTTTATCCTTATTGACCTTTACTTCTGGTTTAACACTTTCAACGTCACTACGATTCATATATTTCTTACATAAAATAATAATACGATCAGCTTCAGCCAGCAAAGCATCTAAATTATCCATAACATAATTAATATCACTAGCTTTACTTTTCATTTCATGTTCATATGCCATATCAGCTAATTTAGTAAAACCTAAGTAACGCGCATCACTTTTTAGCGAATGTACCATAATCGCATAATTTTCCATATCATTGGCTTCTTTATATTTTATTAATGATTGAACTTTTCCGTTTACACCATCTAAAAAATCATTCATAGTTTCATCATACATAGTCATATCGCCAAGTAATTCTAAACTTTTAGCAACATCTACACCGTTTGCTTGTAATAAATTTACATCTTTCATAATCTTTCTCCTTTATCCCTATATAAGTATTGTACCATATTTAAGAAAAAAAGAACACTACTAATTAATTTAAGTATTCTTTCAATTGTTCAAGCATTTCGCCTTTCAAAAATCTACACTTGCTGTAGACATTTTTATCTAAAGTTAAAGCTCCAGCCATACCCGAACAACTACCATAACCACAAGCTCCACAATTATAACCAGGTAAATAAGTTAAAATCTTTTCAGCTTTTGTCCTACGTTTATTAAGTAAAATATCTAATACAACTAAAATAACACTTATAATAAAAGCAATTGAAGTTAAAATAATTATTCCCATATAATAGACCTACTTTCATATGTTATTGAAATCTTCCAAATAGAAGAGCCATAACAAAAGCAACAATAAAAGCAATTGGATAACCTTTAAAACACTTTGGTACATCTTTTGTATCTAAATATTCCCTAATAGTTGCGAATAAATAGATTACAAACATAAAACCTAAACTACTACCAAGACTAAAAACTATTGTTTCAAAAAAATTATAACCATTATCAATAGTTAACAAAACTGTTCCTAAAACCGCACAATTAGTAGTAATTAAAGGCAAATACAAACCCAATCCAACATATAAAGAACGATTAAATTTACGGACCAACATCTCTGACATTTGCACCAAAGAGGCAATTACTAAAATAAAAACTATTGTCTTTAAATATTCTGAATCAAATGGAACTAAAACATAATAATATAATAGATAAGCAATTAAAGATGCCAACAAGGTGACAATTGTAATTAAAAATCCCATCATAAACGCTTTTTTACGATTAGCGCTCGTTCCAAAAAAAGGACACAAACCTAAAAACTTTGTCAACACAATATTAGTAGTAAGAAAACTTGTAAAAAATAATTGCCACATTATTTACGCACCTTCCTATCCTTTAAAAAATTAATTAGCGCCAGCAAAAAACCGACAACCAAGAAAGCACCTGCTGGACCAACTAAAAATTGCGGTAGATAAGCTTTATCAAACACTTCAATAATTAGCTTAAATCCAACTAGAGAACTCAAACTATCAATTAAAGTAATAGTTCCACTTCCCAGTAATTCTCTAATAAAAGCAATTAAAATAAGAGCTAAAGTATATCCTAGACCAACTCCAAAGGCATCTAAAAAACTATATGCAACACTTTTTTTAGAAGCAATACTTAAACATCTACCAAGGACAATACAATTAACAATAATAAGTGGTATATAAATACTTAATACTTCATGTACTTTAGGTAAAAATTTACTTAACAAAATTTCTATTATTGTTACAAATGTCCCAATAATCAATATATAAACAGGTATCCTAACATTATCTGGAACAATATTTTTAATAAGCGCAACTAGAACTTCTGAACATATTAAGACAAACAAAACACAACTTCCCATAATATAAGCATTTTCCAAAGTAGTTGTTATTGCTAAAGCGGAACACAACCCTAATAATAAAACTAAAACAGGATTTTCTTTAAACAAACCATTAACCATCGTTTTCATATTATCACCTATACCAATTCATGAACTAAATAAAGCAAACTAGAACATATTAAAGCAACAAGCGTCAAAACAAAAATACCCCATATTTTCTTATTCTTCATTCTGACCTCCTCGATAATCAGCTAAAACATTTATAAGCAATTCTTTCAAAGCCTTTGATGAATAAGTAGCACCACTCACTGTATCTACATCTTCTAAAGCTTCTTGTCCTTCTATTAAAGTAGTTGTGTAATTAGCATCTTCAACCATTTTAAAATAACTGTCATTTTGTTCTAAAACTTTATAACTAGTAACAACTCCATCAGTAATAATTACTTCACCTTTAATATCACTTTGAAATCCTTTTTGACTAGCAACATATGTTGTAACATTGCCATTTACATCTTTTGATATAATCGCAAAAGGTTCTTCTGGTAGTTCCTCATCTAAATCTCCCTCAACATCACCAGTATTATTTTGATAATCTAATAAAGTATTGATTGCTAGTTTTTTTATAGCGGTTGAAGAAACTGTTGCTCCTGTTATAGTATCAACACTATCTAAATCAGTAATATTAATAAACTTATCTGTATAATTTGCTTCTTCAACTCGTGCAAAAAAGCTATCATTTTGTTCTAATATTTCATATGACACGATTTTACCATCAGTAATAACTATCTCAGCTTTGATATTACTAGAATATCCTTTTTGTGTTGCAATATACGTTGTAGTATTACCTTCGGTTTGTTTAGATATAATTTTATAATCTGCATCAACTGTCATATCAATCTTAGAAAAATCATAAGCGATATAAAAACCAAGTCCTAATATCAAAACCCAAGCCATAATAAATGGCAATATAGAATTACTCATTTTAAAACGTGATTTAGAACCAATTCTATCTAAAATAAAGACAAACATGTTCATAAATAAAATACTTGTTAAAACGCCTTCTGGAAGACTTGTCATATAACGGAAATAAACAGTTAAAATACCCAAAAATAACCCATATAATATTTGCGCAACCGGTGTTGTTGGTGATGTTACAGGATCAGTTGCCATAAAAACTGCACCAAACATCAAACCGCCACTGAAAATTTGAAATAAAGGATACCAAATTCCCAACCCATTATAACTACCTATCATATAAGTCATCAAAAAGACTGTTGAAACATAAACAACTGGTATTTTCCATTTAATAACTTTCGTAAAACTCAAATAAATAAAACCAACTATACATAATAAACTACTAGTCTCACCCAAAGCTCCAGGAATTGTTCCTAAAAAGAAATCCCATAATGAACCATATGGTTCAACCAAAGCCTCATAACTACCAATACCACTTACCATACTAGCATTAGTTAAAGGTGTCGCTGTTGTAACTGCATCTAATTCAGTAGGATTTAAATATCCTCCTAAACTAGAAATCAATGAAGCAAAACAAACAATAATTGATAAACGACCTATTAACGCTGGATTAAAAATATTGTTACCAAAGCCACCAAAAACTAACTTCCCAACTATAGTCGCAAACGCACCACCAAAAACAACTAACCACAAAGGCGTGTTAATTGGTAAAATTAAACACATAAAAAGGCCTGGAAAAAAGCAATAACTATTTAAAATAGCTCGTCCTAAACTTCGACCACGTTCTTTTTTTATAATTAAATAATAGAAAACTTCAATAAGCGTTGTTGTTAAAACTCCTACCCCAATAAAAATCAAAGGATAAAATAATCCATATATAGTAGCGTCACCCGCCATATATGGCATTACACCATTTTTATAAAAAGCAAAAATAATTATAGGTAATAAAGCGATTAAAAGATGAAGCATCATTTTATTTACCTTTTGTTTAGATTTAATATAAGTTCCTTTTACGACTCTTAAATCTTCCATCTCAATCACCTCTTACCCTTTCTCTAGCTGCTCTAACATATTCACGAACATTAATTCTAGCTGGACAAACATAAGTACATAAACCACAACTAATACAACGTTCTGGACGTAATTCCTTTAGACGTTCTGGATGATTAATATTATCTTTAATCATAACTGGTGATAACTTAGCTGGACAAAACTCAACACATTTGCCACAACGTAAACATTGTGTCGCTATTTCTTCTTTCTTATCATAAAGAACTAAAACACAATTCAAATTAGGACTAACAACCAAATCATCATTAGGTAAACTCATACCCATCATTGGACCGCCAGCAATAAATAACGTATCTTTGTATTTTTTATATCCACCAATAATTTCAATCACTTCACTTACTGGTGTTCCCACTTTAACTAAAACATTTTGTGGGTTTTTAATCTTTTCACCAGTAATTGTAATAACTCTTTCAACTAAAGGACGACCATATTTTAAAGCTTGATATATCGCATAGATTGTAGCCACATTTTGCACAATAATACCTTTTTCACTTGGAAGAGAATTATAATTAACTCCTTTGACAAAGCGAACCAGGTTTTTTTCCCAACCCATTGGATATAAATTAGGAACCTTACTAACTTTAATGCGTAAATATGAACCCACATTATTTTCTAAAACCTTGACTAAATTTGTATTACTACCTTTAACCGCAACAATCGCTTCATCAATATTATTAATATCTAAAATCGCATCTATCGCTTCTAGAATCTCTTCACAATGTTCCATTAAAAGAGCATAATCAGCTGTAATATATGGTTCACATTCAACAGCATTAACAATTAGCGTTTTTATCTTCTTATCAGTGTCATATTTGACATAAGTTGGAAAACCACTTCCACCCATACCAACAATACCACAATCACGGACAATATTAATAAATTCATCTTTAGTTATATTATTAATATCTTTACGTTTATTTTCAGAAAGCATTGCTTCTTTAAAATCATTTTCAATAACCACACACTTAATTAATTCACCATTAGTATAATGACGTTCCACAAAATCAACAACAGTCCCACTAACACTAGATAAAATAGGTATACGAAAAACACCTTTACGTTTTCCTAAAATACTCCCCTTATATACATAGTCACCTTTCTTAACTAAAAGTGTAATATTATCATCATTTTGATTAATCAAAGGAATATAGACATGAGAAGGCTTAGTATATACCCCTATTTTTTTACTGCTAGACATCTTCTTAAAGCCTGGTATTTTCTTCCCTTGCATCTAATCACTCCATCCTATTAACTAATATAATTATACATTGTTTGTCAATGATTAACAAGTAAAATATACAAAAAAAGAAGTATAAATATGATATGAACCCCGTTTCTTGGACATGAGAAACGGGGTTCATATCAAAAGTATCCTTTGGGCTAACACAGAATGTGTCTATCTATTTTTTAGGAGTGTATTTGTTTATCATAATTAAATTTTTATTTTTTAGTTTTTATTTTTTATTTCTTCTATCTATCACCTCCGAACTAATTACATGATACAATTCTTATGTGATAAATATATGAATAAATAGTGAAAACTAATTATTTTCTAATAAAGATAAACTAACTTTACCTCTTTCTTTATTAACATCGATAACATAACAATCAATAATATCACCAACACTTACAATATCAAGTGGATGTTTAACATAAGAATTAGATAATTTAGAAATATGAATTAATCCATCATCATGTAAACCTATATCAACAAAAACACCAAAGTCAACAACATTACGAACTGTTCCTTGCAATTTCATACCAACTTTTAAATCACTAATATCTAAAATATCGCTTCTAAGTAGTGGCTTTGGCATATTATCACGTGGATCACGATGAGGTTTTTTTAATGATGAGATGATATCTTCTAAAGTATAAATGTCTGTATTTAGTTTAGATGCTAATGCTTTAATATCGATATTATCTAGTTTTGATATTAAAGTACTACTACCAATACTTTTAATATCACAATCAAGTTCTTGTAATAATTTAAGCGCAACATCATAACTCTCAGGGTGAATAGCAGTTTCATCTAAAAGATTAGTGCCGTCAACTACTCTTAAAAAACCAATTGCTTGTTCATAAACTTTGTCACTTAAAAGTTTTTTAATTTCTAAACGTGAATTAATACGTCCAATTTTATTACGATATTCTAATAATTTATCGATATTCTTTTTCGTAATACCTGATACATATTTAAGTAAAGAAAAAGATGCCGTATTAATATTTACACCAACACTATTAACAGCTTTACTTACCACAAAATCTAAAGAATCCGCTAATTCTTTATTAGAAACATCGTGTTGATATAAACCAACTCCAATACTTTGAGGATCTATTTTAACTAGTTCAGATAATGGATCTTGAAGTCTTCGCCCAATGCTGATTGCACTTCTTTTTTCAACTGTTAAATCAGGAAACTCTTCAATAGCTAGTTTTGATGCACTATAAACACTGGCTCCTGCTTCACTAACAATAATATATTCTACTTTCCTTTTAGCTTCTTTAATAGTATCTGCAACAAACTTTTCACTTTCACGCGAAGCTGTTCCATTACCAATCGCTATAATATCAATATTATATTTATCAATTAAATCTAGAACTTTCTTTTTAGAAGCTTCAATTTCTTTTTGAGGCTCATGAGGATATATTACTTCAATAGCTAGTTTTTTGCCGGTTGGATCTATTACAGCTAATTTACACCCCGTTCTAAATGCTGGGTCAAAACCTAAAACCATTTTATCTTTCATCGGTGGTGTCATTAGTAATCTCTCTAAATTTTTTGAAAAATTATCTATGGCAACAACTTCAGCTTTAGATGTTAACTCACTTCTTATTTCTCTTTCAATAGAAGGAGCAATTAGACGTTTATAAGAATCAACAATAGCATCTTTAACTACATCACAAACAAACGAATCTTTATTTTTAATTAGTTTATTTTCTAAATAGACAATTACTTGTTCTTTAGGATAATCAATACTAATGGTTAAAACTTTTTCATTCTCACCACGATTTAAAGCTAAAACGCGATGAGGTTTAATTGTTTTAATGTTTTCACTATAATCATAATACATTAAATAGGTTTCATTTTGATCAATCGCATCTTTTTTCTTTTTGGAACTAATAATACCATACAAATAAGTATTAGTTCTAATCCATTTACGATAAGCTGCATTATCACTAATCCATTCACTAATAATGTATTTAGCTCCTGTAATAGCATCCTCTACACTTTTAACTTTATCATTAATAAATTTAGCTGCCATACTATTTAAATCTCCCTTAGTTGGAAAAGACATAATCATTTTAGCTAATGGCTCTAAACCACTATTAATAGCATCAGTTGCTTTCGTCTTTTTCTTTTCTTTATAAGGACGATATAAATCTTCTACCTCAACTAATTTGTTAGAAGCCATAATTTTTTCACGTAATTCATCAGTCATTAAACCTTTTTCATCAATCAAGCGAATTACATCTTCTTTACGTTTTAATAAATTAATTTGATATGTATATACTTCGTTAATTTTTCTTATTTGTTCTTCATCTAAAGCCCCAGTTGCTTCTTTGCGATAACGCGCAATAAAAGGAATCGTATTTCCTTCTTCTAATAGTTTTAAGACACTTTCTACTTGTTTATCTTTAATATTAAGTTCATTACTAATTTCTTTAATTATTTCAATATTCATGTCATACCTCTTTCTAGCATTCTTATTATAACATAAATATTATAGTTCAATAATGTTTTCCTTAGTAATTTTTAGTTTAGTGTAAAACTTGAGTTGTCTAATTAATCTCAACAACGCATCATCTTTCATTTTACATTCCAACATTAAATCAATGTTTGTATCCGCATCTTTGACAATTTCTAACCAATTTAAAAAATCCTTTAAACTAATATAGTTGTGATGACTAATTTTATGTCTTATATCTTTAGGCGTTGATATGTGCATTTTGCAATTTAATTGTGTCTTTGACCACGTTTTGATAATTCGAGGTAATAACTTAGAAAAAGAAATAGTTGAAGGATTAACGCGATTATGATGATAATCAAAAACAAAAGGAATTTTTAATTCTTCAGATAAAGAAAGTACTTCTAAGGCATTAAATACTCGATCATCATTTTCTAACATTATGATTTGTTTTAAATGATTAGGTAGTTTTATAAAAGTTTGTTTAAATCTTAGTAATGCTTCTTCTTTATTTGGCTTACCACTTCCTATATGAAGAACACACATACTATTTATTTTCATAGCTTTAAAAATTTGATATTGACACTCCAAAATTTTAATACTCATTTTAATTACATCTTCATTAAGACTATTTAAAACACAATATTGGTCAGGATGTGTATCAACTCTAATATTATGTTTTTTAATATATGCACCTATCTTTTGCCATTTATTTAAAAAAGGATTAATGTAATCAAATGCAACATCATCGTGAGTTGCAAGTGGGATAATATTATGAGTAAAACGATAAAAATATATTTTATTAGAAACATTGTATTTTAAAACTTCTAATAAATGATCAAGATTATAATCGATTATCTTTTTCAATCTAATATTGCCACTTGCACCCATCTTTTTGTAATTAGTATAATTTAAAGTCTTAAAGGAAGATTCTAAAGTCACTGGTATTACAGCATACCCTAATCTTATTTTCATAAATCACCATTATTATTATGATAATAGTGATTATTTTTATATCCTCAAACTAAAAAATTCATAACTAAATCGATAATAACATTTTTTTCTTTTGGATTTGATTCAGCAATTAAAAGAGTTAAAGCAGCTAAAGTATTATTATCGATAACTTGTCTATTATCTTTATATAAAATAGAATAATATTGCAAGAAGTAAATAAATAATGTCGCTGCTATTCTTTTATTCCCATCAATAAAAACATGATTTTTAACAACCATATAAAGAAAATTAGAAGCCTTCTCTTCGATAGAAGAATACACATCTTTGCCATCATATGTTTGATAAATATTACCAATAATACCTTCTAAACCGCGATTTCTCTCTAGAGCAAATAATTTACTTTTTTCATTAAATTTTAATTTTTTAATAATATCCATGCATTCATCGTAACTAATTTTTAAATCACTCTTATTACCTTTAACTTTTGCGATAGTCTTATGGTCATAATCATCTAATAAATCTAAAGCTTTAGAATAATCACCAATTACTTTTAAAATACCTTTGGCATCACTATCTTCTAAACGTTCATCCATTCTATTCGCAATATCTATAAGTTTAACTGTTTTCTCTAAATAATCTAATCGCTTTTGGTTTATTGCATATCCTTTTATCATGTAATCTTTTAAAATTTTATTAGCCCATTTTCTAAAAATAATACCATTTTGAGATTTAACGCGATATCCTACACTAATAATTACATCTAAATTATAAATATTAACAAGTTTGTCAGAATTTGCAATTCGCATTTTTTGAGAATTGCTTTTTTCATCTAATTCTTCTTTAAAAGCATTTATTATATGCTTACTTATTGTTTTAATATCTCTTCCAAACAATTCGGCCATTTGAGCTTGCGTAAGCCAAACAGTTTCGTCTTTCATATTAACTTCTAATTTAACATTTTGATTTTCAAATAATATAATTTCATTTTTCATTATAATTTAACCTTTCTATTTATTTTTTTGTTAACAATAAGAGGCCTCAATAATTACTTTCTTGTTAACAAATACATTATATCAAACGAACATTTGTTTGTAAACATGTTGTTAAAAAAATTCACAAAAAAAATAACACCAAAGGTGTTATTTCCACAAATGCAAAGGATATTTTTTAGTAGCTATTAATTTGTTTATTTCAGCAACTACTTTTTCTTTATCTTCTAGATAAGTAATTCCTAACCATTTAGAATCTGTTTCGGTAACAAAAACAGATACTTCTTTTTCTTTTACTAATTTATTAACAAGTTCTGGTATCAAATATTCACAAGTTAAAAGATTATTTTTATTACTTTCCATAAAGGATTGAAAATTTAACTCTAGATGTTTAAAAACACTAGTTGTAAAACAAAGCATATTCATTGATACTAAAGTATCTTCTGAAACTGTAAAACTCTCTTTTCCATCTAAAGGTTCGGCTTTAATTAAATTACCATCTTTCGTAATTTTGCTTTCAACCAATGCTTCTAACATATTATCTTTAGTAAAACATACACCTCTTTTAACAGACCCATTATCAGATAGAGTATTAATGATTTTATATCCAACAACACAATAATTATTATCACGATCATTATTTAAAAGAAAAGAAGCAGCTTTTTGATAAGCATCAAAACCATAAAAATCATCAGCATTGATTATCGCAAATGGTTCATTAATTAAGTTCTTGGCCACTAAAATAGCGTGGGCAGTACCCCAAGGTTTACTACGATCAGTTGGAACTTTAAACCCATCAGGAATATCATTCATATTTTGAATTGCATATACTACTTCAATTTTATCTTCTATTCTACTACCAATTGTTTGTTTAAAAATTTCGATATTTTCTTCTTTAATAACAAAAACAACTTTATTAAACCCTGCTTTAATCGCATCATATATTGAGTAATCTATAATAAATTCTCCATTAGGACCCATTGGTTCAATTTGCTTAAGTCCCCCAAAACGACTTCCCATACCACCAGCTAAAATTAATAGTGTCAAGTTTTTCATTATTTATCGACATCCTTTCCAATATGATAATCAATTAAACTTGCTTTTTTAACAATCTTACTCCCATATTTTGACTTTAACTGATCTAAAACTTTATCAAGTTCCCTATTTGATTCATTTATAGTAATATCTTCAAACATGGAAACTTGATGATTGTAAGTACTTAATAAATTATCTAAACGTAGACCTATTAAACGCACAGCTTCAATAGGATACATCTCATCTAAAATATTTTTAGCCGTTTTATATATTTCATCAGTGTTGTTAGTCGCATTAACTAATTTTTTTTGATGACTTCTTCTTTTGAAAAACTTGTCTTTCAAGACAACTACTACAACACCAGCATATTTATTACTTCTTCTTAATCTTACACTGACATGTTCAGCTAAAGCTAAAAGATAATTATATAATTCTGTTTTACTAATTACATCATGATCTAGAGTAATTTCATTGCCAATTCCTTTTTGTTCATAATCAGTATTATCGACTAATGAATTATCTATGCCATTAGCTTTTTCAATCATTACACCAGCCATATTTTTAAAATACTTACGTAGAAAAACTATATCTGCATTAGCCAAATCACCAATTGTTTTAATACCTAAATTAATTAATTTTTCACTGGTCTTACGACCTACGCCAAATAATTCACCAACTGGTAGAGGCCACATCTTTTTTTTAACCTCATCACTATAACAAGTGTGTATTTTATTAGGTTTCGAAAAATCCGAAGCCATTTTCGCACACAATTTGTTATTCGCAATCCCAATATTGACAGTAAAACCAAGTGTATCAAATATTTCCTTTTGCAGTTTTTTAGCAAACTCTATCTCATTTCCATATAGTTTTTTTACAGATGTATAGTCAATAAAACATTCATCAATACTCATCTGTTCTAAATCTGGCGTATATTTTTTAATAATATCTATAAATTTTTTAGACATTTCACTATAAAAACGATAATTAGAAGGATAACTTCGCAAACTAGGACATTTTTTCTTGGCACTATATAGAGTTTCTCCAGTTACAACTCCCATTTTTTTAGCCGGAGTTGATTTAGCTAAAACAATCCCACTTCGTTTAGAAGGGTCACCGCCAATAACTGCATACGAATTTCTTATATCGTATTTATAACCTTTATTTAAAAGTTCAATTGCTGTCCACGAAAGAAAAGCATTATTGACATCAATATGCATTATAATTCTATTCATAACTACCATATCCATAGATATACTCTTCATCTAAAGGAATCATACGTTCTAAAATCCCTTTATCACTTGAAGATGGAACATTTCCTTCAATCGTTAAAACATATAAGATGCCATTTTCTTCTTTCGTTCCAACAACTAAAGCTGTATGATCAATAATAGAATCATAATACTTAAAAAACATCATATCCCCTGTTTTAGGAAGATAATCATCCTCTGTATGTAATCTATCTTTTCTAGCATACCATCTTGCAGCTTGATAGCCACTATCAAGTAATGGATAAATATCTCCTACATAAGTTGTATTCAATTCTTTATCTGCTTGTAATAATCCCCACAAAACAAACTCCGTGCACCAACCACCAGGTGTAGAAGATTCTCCATTTGGAAAAATACTATTATATTTATCTATTTGGGTAGAACTTACATCTTTTGGTTCAGCACTTAAATAACCAATAGCCGTCTCAATATATCTTTTATAAGCATATTCTTCACTATTTAAATAAGTCAAAACTTGAATAACTGGTGATTGATAAACTTGATGATAACTATTTTCATATTTGTAATCTCTTTTAAATAATTGTTCAGTTAAGTTAACACTACAACTATACATAATTTGAAAAGAGACTATAAAAACTAAAAAACTAATGCCAATTTTTAAGCAATCTTTTTTCATGCAATCACCCATAATAATTATATCATTAAAACTTATGTTCGTAAAGAAACTAAAACTAAATATTTTCTAAAACGCTAGTGTCACCTATTAAATCTCTAGTATCAAAAATAATATTCTTAATGTTATAAGTTGTTCTAAAATAAATAATATAATTTTTTAAAACTTGTAAATCTTCTTGTAAAAGATTACCAGATAAAGTTACTAATAAATCGTTATTATGTAGAACAAATTCTTGTTTTAACATATAATCACCATAAAAAATATAACACTTTTTAAAATCTTTGTGTTTTTTTCGACAAAAAAAGAAAATATGTGCTAAAATATAGGAGAAAAGGAATTGATTATATGCACGCAGTAAGTATTATTTTAGGAAAAATACTAATCACTTTTTTATCGCTTTTTAAAAGAGGTGGTTCACTACCAGGTCAACTAGTATTAAAAATCGATAAAAATATTTTTAGTTATTTTAAATTACCAGAGATTAAAATAGTTGTAACAGGTAGTAGTGGTAAAACAAGTACATCTTATTTAATTGCTGAAGCTCTAACTAAAAATGGCTATAATGTTGTTCACAATCGCAGTGGTAATAATCTAACTTTTGGTCTTGCCACACTTCTTATTAAAAAAACCAAACTAAATGGTTTAATTAAAGCAGATGCTATTGTTTTTGAAACTGATGAACGTTATACTACCCAAATAACAAAATATTTAAACCCCAATTATATGGTTGTCACAAATATAACTCGTGATCAACCACCACGTCATGGCCATTATGAAATAGTATATAATTGTATTAAAAACTCTATTCCTCATAATTGTCAATTGATTATTAATGGTGATGATCCACTTACTACTAAATTGGCATTAGAATATAATGGACCTAAAACTTATTTTGGTATGGGTAAACATAAAGAATCTTTTAATTATCCTATTACTAATGCTTTAGATTTTATCTATTGTCCTAAGTGTCATACTAAATTAAAATATAACTATGTATCTTTTAGTAATGTTGGTTCTTATTATTGTCCTAATTGCCGTTTTAAAAGACCTAATATCGATTATGAAATTACTAATGTTAATACTGATTTAACTATCAATAAAAAATATAAGGTTAAAGGAAACACTGATTTAGTTTATACCTATTACAATATTGTTGCTGCTTTTGCAGTTTTAGCTACATTAAAAATACCAAAAACACATATCAGCGCAGCCTTAAGTGATATCAAATTATCTGAAAAAAGATACGATTATCTAAAATATAAAAAACGCGATTGTTATATTTTAAGTGGTAAAAATGAAAACGCTCCAAGTTATAATCAATCAATTAATTATGTATCCAAGATTCAAGAACAAAAAACATTAGTTTTCGGTTTTGAATATATCAGTTTAAGATATCCATACAAAGATATATCTTGGCTATATGATATTGATTTTGAACTATTAAAAGATGAACACATCGATCAATTTATTTGCGTTGGTCCGTTTGCATTTGATATAGCTGTAAGAATTAAACTAAGTGGGATTAATCCTAAAAAAATTAAGATTTGCTTAAACTTAGCTGATGTAATTACTTATCTTGATAAATCTCATGGACCAATATATGCTATTTTAAATTTAGGAACAGACAAAAAATTTAGAAAAATAGTAGGTGAAAAATGAAAATACATATTGCCCATTTATATTACGATTTATTAAATCTATATGGCGAAAGTGGAAATATAAAAGCCTTAAAACACGCTTTAGATAACGATAATGATGTCTATATTCATTTCCTTACAATTGGTGACAAGTTAGAATTAGATAAATACGATTTTATATATATTGGTATGGGAACTGAAGAAAATATGCATATTGCACTAAAACATTTAATAAAATATAAAGAAGACCTAAAAAAATATATTAAAGATGGTAAAATTATTCTAGCTACTGGTAATTCATTTGAAATGTTTGGTAAATTTATAGATTACCATGGAAAGCATATTAAAGGTTTAGGTTTATTCAATTATTATGCTTTAGATACTGATAAGAGAATTGTCGGTGAAAAAAAAGTACACTCTAATTTCATAAAAAAACCAATTATTGGTTTTGAAAATCGTGGTAGTACTACTAAAGGAAATTTAAATTTTTTAGAAAATGGCTATACAGAAAACAATTTTTATGGTACATATATAATTGGCCCTATTTTAGTCCGCAATCCTGAATTATTAAAATATTTTATTTATAAATTAACAAATAAAAAAACAAAGCTTGATTTAAAATTAGAAGAACAAGCTTATAATAGAAAAGAGAGAGAAAATGTTTGACATAGAAAAAAAACCCAAATTTCTTTTTATTGATGTAAATGGTAACACCATTCCTATCTACTTAGATGATCTTCCAGAAGATGTCATCGCTCAAGCTATAAAATGTGAAGATCTTGGCAACGATGTCAAGCATCATTTTGTTATTCCATATGTAGTTAAAAAAGTCTTAAATAATCGTAAATTAAGAATTACTTGTCATAACAAAGGATATTTAGAAACAATTAAAGAAACCTTAAATGAAAATTATATTGTTTTAATTGATACGACAAATTACAATAATTATCACGAAGGAAAACAACACGATGGCGCTTTATTTCACAATGGCAAAATTAGTGATAACCAAATTAGTAGTTTAGATAGTATACATGACATTCTTAAAACTTATAGATTTATAAGATGTGAGCAAGAAGTTCAAAAGGGAGGATTTATTTCACTAACATTTGATGATTTTTGTGAAGAATATGGAATTGGCAAAGGAAAAAGAAGATAAATTGAAGTTGTAAAAATAGACAACATCAATAATTCTTCTTTTTTTCATATAATACTATAGGTGATATTATGAATAATAAAAATTGGTGGCGTTGTCGCGGAATATGGTTTGTCCTAACTAGTATTTTTTTTACTTTATTTGTCTATCAAATTATTCTAACTTTTATTTTTATTACGCGTTTTAATCTTTTTTTAATTTTTCTCTTTTTGATTTTGTGGTTCTTTTGTGTTATTCGTATAATATGGTGAAATAAGTTTAGCTGTTTTAAACATCAACTCAATTTCTCTATTAAATACTACGCAATCATCAAAAACAGAAGAAGTAAATTCCAACTTTGGTGGTAGTGCAATTAAAATAAAAAATAATTCTCTTTCCTCTTTAAGTAAAGGATATATTTTTTCATAATGATGTAAAATTTCACTAAAATCATAATTGCGACCACAACGACGATATAATTTATATAAATCAAAAATAGGAATATCGATTTTACTTTTATCCCAACTAATTAAATAAGCATTATTATTTCTTAAAATGTGTTCTAAACTTAAATTATTGTGTAAGACAACTTGTCTTACCTTTTCTTTTGTTTTAATAAGTTCATACCATTCTTGTAATTGTCTTTCACAAAAGCTCAAAGCTTCATAAAAAAAACTGATATTTCGAGCAAGTAAATATTCACTTGGACTCATAAAAACTTTGGTTTCTATTACCTTGAGTAAATCATCATAATAATTATTTAAATAATAAATGTTATTAGCAATATCTTCATATATTTTTTTATATTTATCATTATCTATTTCTTTAAAAAAAGTTGTTTTAGCATGTAACAGAGCAACTAAATTAATTAAATCCAACAATTTTTGTTCATCCGGCATATTTATTGATTCAATATATTCAATTAATTTATAATCACTATCCTCTATTATATTGGGATAATATTTAAACCCCCTACTATTTAAATAATTAATAATATCATGATTGATATTTTTTTTAACTACATATTTACATTCACCAGTATCTACAATACATGATTTACCTCTTATTTCAATCTTTCTAAGAGGTAAATCAAATATTTTTTTTATTTCATTAATTTTCATTAGTAGGAATTAATAATTTGTCACCAATCTTGATTTCTGTAACATCATTGTATAAAGATAACATCTCATTATCAACATGATACTTTTCCAAAATAGTATTAATAGTATCTCCTTCTCTTACAATATGAATATGATAAGTTACATACTCATCTTGACTATTACAATCACTAGCTAATGTTTCAATTACATTATCGCTACTAGAATCACGCACTGAATCTAATAGTTCTACAGAACTAGATGTTTCTTCTTTGTCTATATCATTAGCATCAATCGTAATAACTTGTTTTTCAACATTAACTAAGTTTTCAACAATCTTATCGATTACAACTTCGATATTAACAACTAATTTATTATCATTTAATATTTCATAATAAAAATCATTAATATCTATAAGTGCATGACTTATATCATAATGTTCATCAAGACTAATTTCGCATGGTATTTCATAATTAAAACTTTCATTATCAGAATTACTATCCAGTTTATAAGCCCCTGAAATAACAAACTCACCTACTACAGATGTTCCTTCTTTATGAAGTGTATGTTCTAGCGATATACTAGTTATCTCACCTATTTTTGTTTTAAAAGGTATTTCATTTTTAAATGGTACTATTTTTTTCATATTTCCTCCTTACTAATTAAAAATATGAAAAAAAAGAAGTAATTATACCTCTTTATTTATTATTTTCACTAATAGTTTTAAATCTTGTTTATCCTTACTTTTTTTAACTTCTTTAACAACATCTTTAGAAAACCTATACGAAACATTTATCTTCTTGTTGTTTTCCATAGTTGGCGTTAAAGAAACTGTTGTATCATTGTTAAAAAATTTATTATTGTTATAAATACTATATCTAATTTTAACAATATCAGTAATTTTATTACACAACTCATCTTCTTCTAAAATTTCTGGTATATCAGAAATTATACCATAAACAGCTGAGGTAATTCCTTCTTGTGTTACATATGAACCTAAATTATGAAGATAAAAATCACGATTTCTTCCAAATAACATATCGCTGATTAAATCTAATTCAATTGTTTTAGTTAACATTAAAGCTATATTAATGTCTTCCCACAAATCATACTTAATATAAGCTTCAACAAAACTTTTTAATTGCGTACTTGAAGCAAATGGTAAAAATCTCTTAACGTATTCTTTTCTAGAATAATAATCGTTATTGACAACTGGAATAAAGCGTAATAAATTAGATAACTGGATGTAATTCCATTCTTCACTAGGTTCAACATAATCTTTTATTTGCCAAACAAGATCATACAAATTATAAGCTTGCCTCTTCGATAGAGTTTTACTTCCCCAATGCTCATCAACATACCTTTTTAAATTAACATAAAACTCATCAGTAAATAATAGTTCGTCATCAAAACATTCAAGATCTTTAATAGGTATGTAAGATAGCACATCAAAATAACGATCCCAAAATAAAATTTCCAATTTTTCTTTAATTTTTTTATGCATTTTTATTTCCTCCATTAATATAGTTAAAAACATCTTGATAGTTATCGACCATAACATAATTAATATCTTTTCTTATTTCTGATGGAATGGTTACTAAATCACGGGCATTAGAAGAAGGAATAATAATTGTTTTAACACCATTACGATAGGCACCTATACTTTTTTCTTTTAATCCTCCGATAGCTAAAACATTGCCACGTAAAGTTATCTCACCTGTCATCGCAATATCTTTATTAATTTTGCATTTTGTTAATGAACTAATTAAAGCTGTTGTCAAAGCCACTCCGGCACTAGGACCATCTTTAGGAATAGCCCCTTCAGGTACATGAATATGAATATCGTTATCCATAAGAAGATTATAATCAATTGCGAAATTAGAAGCATTGGCTTTAACATAACTAAAAGCTATTTTGGCACTTTCTTCAAAAACTTCACCTAGTTGCCCAGTTAAAACTAAATTACCTGATCCCTTAAAATAATTAACTTCGATAGGCAACAATTCACCACCATAATTAGTAAAAGCCAAACCATTAACTACCCCAACAGCACTTTCATTACCTTTAATATGAGAATATTTATATGGTCCTAAGTATTTTTTAATAAGTTTATTGTCTACTTCATATAAATCCATTTCTTTGGCATTCATAACAATATTTGTAACAATCTTTCTAATCACATTAGAAATCTGTCTTTCCAACTCACGGACACCAGCTTCTCTAGTATAAAAGCGAATAATATCTAAAATAACATCATCACTAATATGTAACTTACCTATATCTAAGCCATGGCTTTCACATATTTTAGGAAGCAAATGTTTTTTAGCGATATCTAATTTTTCATATTCTGTGTAGCCACTTAAAGTAACTATTTCTAAACGATCTTTTAAAGCCTCTGGAATATCTTCTATATTATTAGCCGTTGCGATAAACATAACATTAGATAGATCATACTCTTCTTCAATATAATTATCACTGAAAAAACGATTTTGTTCAGGATCTAGAACTTCTAATAAGGCACTTGCAGGATCCCCATTGTAATCATGACTCATCTTATCGATTTCATCAATTAAAAACAAAGGATTAATACTTTCAGCTTTCTTCATGCATTCAATTATACGACCTGGACTAGCCCCTACATAAGTTCGTCTATGTCCCATAATCTCATTAACATCTCTAATACCACCAACACTCATTTTAACAAAATTTCGGTTTATTGCTTTTGCGATTGAAAAAGCTAAACTTGTTTTACCAACTCCAGGAGGACCAACTAGACAAATAATTGGGGCTTTTAAAGAATTAGTCATCTTCTTAACAGCTAAGTATTCAATTATACGCACTTTAACATCTTCTAGACCATAATGCGATTTATTTAATAACTTTTTTACTTGTTTTAGATTACTATTATCTTCTGTCTTATACTCCCATGGTAAATCTAAAAGCCAATGTATATAATTATCAACAACACTCTTTTCAGGTGCATTGACATTTAATGATTCATATTTCACCATTTCTTTATTTAAACGTTTAATAATATATTCAGGAGCTTTTAAATTATCTATCTTTTCTTTCAAAGTTGAAGCATCATTATCACTATTATCTTTTAATTCTTCTTTTAAAACTTTAATGCGTTCACGAATATAATACTCTTTTTGTGAATTATTGATTTCATTTTGAACTTTAGAATCAATTTCCATTTCCAACTCATACATCTGTTTTTCATCATATATATCTTTTAAAAGCATATCAGCTCTTTTTGTAGCATCTAAAGTATTTAGATAATTAACAATTTGATGATAACTAACTGGCAGATGGGGAACAATAACATCAGTTAGTTTATCTAAATTAGTAATACCTAAAATTAAAGATAATGCATTATTAGATATAAAAGATGTAATGTTTGTATAATCTTGTACTTCATGATATAACTTACGAATTAAAATAGTTTCCGTTTTAGAATCAATATTAGATATAGGTATCTCTTCAACAATAGACTCTAAATAATTTTCTCCTGCCATATCAATATATTCTAAAACACGAGCTCTAATCAAACCTTTAATAATAAGTCTTCTTTTACCATTGGGAAGGTCTAAATCATGAACTACTTCCCCAATAACACCAATTCGTGGTAAATTTTCTGTAGATGGTGTTGCTTGTTTAGGATCTAGACCACTTATAATAAGTAATTTATTGTTGTGAAATAATTTACTAGACTCAATAATTGTATTGCGTTCACGACTATCAAACTCTAAACGAATTTCATTATGAGGTAATAAAACAATACCTTTAACAAGAATAATTGGTAAATTCATCTTAGCCATAACATCACCTCAAGAAATTGTTTTTATTATAGCACACAAAAGTGAAAAGTATATACTTTTCACTTAAATAAATTAAAAAACTATTGGATTTTCATCTTTCCACTAAATAGATCATAGCGCACACTATTAACGCCAATATTATAATAATTATCTCTTAATATTAGAGGTTTATAATGATAAATAAGCATATAATCACCATAATCTTTAAGAAAATATTTATTATTAAAACGATCTTTTAAATATAAATTCTGTTTATGATATTTTTTATATAAGTTATATTTACTAATTATCGCTTCAGGATATGTTTGAACAATCACTTCTATATTGGGATGTTTATGATAACGTTTATGATATCTATCAATAAGCATCTTTATTTGTTGATAGTTAAGTTCATAAGAAAGCGTAATTTTACTAACATGTAAACTATGTAATAGTGCTACTGCATAGGAATTTACAACATTTAAAGAAAAATCTGTAATTACGTTAGCCTTACAATTAAGACCACCTATTTCCCCGACCATCAAATAATCTAAATTACTTGGGTAATGATGAATAACACGTGGTAATTTTAAAATCTTTCGGTTATCACTAATATCTTTAAAAAGAAATGGTGAAACATAAAGACTATCATAATTAATTTTATTTTCACTATAACTTTCTAAATCATTAACTAATACACTAACTTTATTCTCTACTTTGAAATCAGGTACAACAATTTGATAAGTTTGTTTTTCCAAAGGTTTTCTTTGTAATCTTTGAAAATCCAATTTTTTAAATCCATCTCTTCGCAAAGTATTTATTAGTTGCACTGGAATAAAAAGATTATCATCTAATTCTAACTCTAGATTTTGATAACAATAAACCGTATCTCCTAATTTATTTAGTTGTTTTAAAACATCTTCTTTAGTAGTTATATGTTTTTTAGCTAAAGATAATTCTGAATCCAATTCATAAGTAATAGTATTTTGATTGCATTTAATAATTATACATGGTTTTTGTTTTCTTTTTAAAATAACTTTAGCATCAACAAGTATTTTACGTTTCTTTTGATTGATAAGATTATTAAGAATTTCTAATTGTTTGGAATCTGTTGTTTTTAAAACTTCACTGCCAAGTTCTACATCATCTTGAATACTTAAAGTAATAACATCTCCTTTAGATGCATGTTTGACAATTTGCTTATCTATTTTAAAAACATTTAAATTAAAACCATAATCTTTCTTTCCTATAATTCTAAAACCATCGCCAATTTGAACATCATCATCAAGCAATATTTTAATTCTTTTTTTATCCTTAAAAATAACTTTTCCAACTTTTACACCCATATGATTAGGACGATAATTATTAATAAAATTATTATTATCTTCATGAAATAAAAAGCCTTTAGTAAACTGACGATTAAATAACTTCTTCAACTCATAAATACTATTTTCATCAATTGTAACTTGACCCTTAGAAATATAATTATCAATCGCATAACGATAAAGTGATGTAACAAAATAAACATACTCTTTACGTTTCATTCGACCTTCGATTTTTAAACTATCAACTCCAGCATCGATTAAATCACCAATGTTTTCTAGAATATTTAAATCTTTAGTACTAAGTAAATAACCTTCATCAATTATTTGTTTGTCATCCTGAAGCATATAAAACTGACGACAACATTGAGCACATGTTCCACGATTCCCACTACGATTACCAATTAATGTACTCATATAACATTGACCTGAATAGCTAACACATAAAGCTCCATGAATAAAAACTTCAATAGCCATATTAGTTTTCTTTTTAATAGAACTTATTTCTTCAATCGATGTTTCACGAGCCAAAACAACTCTTTTAATACCAAGTTTCTCTGCCATTATAACACCATCTAAATTATGAATATGCATTTGTGTAGATGCATGTATTTCTAAATCTGGATATGTTTTATGGACTAGATCAATCATTCCTAAATCTTGCATAATTAAAGCATCAACATTACAACTAACCAAATAATCAACGTAACTCATAAATGTATCCACTTCGTCTTCGTAGACAATAGTATTAGTTGTAACATAAACCTTAACATCATATAAATGTGCATAGATAATAGCCTCTTTTATTTCTTCATATGAAAAATTTAAAGCATAATTACGAGCGCCAAACATATGCCCACCTAAATAAACAGCATCACAGCCACCTTCAATAGCTGCTTTTAAACATTCCATATTACCAACAGGAGCTAACAACTCGGGTTTTTTCATAACATCACCACAGCGTTATTATACAACAAATAAAAAAAGGAATAAATACATTCCTTGCCTTTTACTTATGAAAGTCGGAAAGCTGGAGCGACCCCGTTAGTAATAGAAGCATAGTAGTAGTTCCAGTAGCCATTCGTAGTCACAGTGTAGAAAGCGTTACTACGGTAAGAACGGGCCGAGCGCAACCACCATCTAATCGGAGAACCACTTGCATTATATTTTTTTGCTCCACTATAATTATCTGTACTTACACCTAGATTAGTATAGTAATCTAACTGTCTTGTCTCTGCTTCTGCTGTATCTTCATTTATAGTATTACTTGTTCCACTTTTTCCCCACACTTCTTTTGTCGATAATAAATATAACTTGTCTGTTGAATTAATTTTAGTTGAATCACTTGACCCTTGACTTGATACTACATATTTATCAGTTATAACATTTCTTAAATCTTTTGGTAATTCATTATATTTTTTTGCTCCACTATAATTATCTGTACTTACACCTAGATTAGTATAGTAATCTAACTGTCTTGTCTC
>CALVXF010000032.1 GCA_944368875.1 uncultured Bacilli bacterium | reverse complement strand
ATTAATCAATTTAAAAGAAGAACAAAAAGTAAGTACAGTAGCTATTGTTTTAGAAACAGAAAATCAAAGTGAAATCGTTGAAAATGAAGGGTAAAACCTTCTTTTTATTTCCCGGGAAATAATTTATCACCATACATTTGTTCGTACATATTTATATACATTTAACAATGTTTCACGTGAAACATATAGAATGAATAATAAAAACATCAGTGTTCCACGTGAAACATATAGAATGAATAATAAAAACATCAGTGTTCCACGTGAAACATATAGAATAAATGATAAAAAAATCAATGTTCCACGTGAAACATATAAAACAAATGATAAAAATACCAATGTTTCACGTGAAACATATAGAATGAATAATAAAAATATCAATGTTCCACGTGAAACATATAAAACAAATGATAAAAATACCAATGTTCCACGTGAAACATATAAAACAAACGATAGAAATACCAATGTTTCACGTGAAACATATAGAATGAATAATAGAAATATCGATTTTTCACGTGAAACATAAAAAACGAAAGATAAAAATACCAATGTTCCACGTGAAACATATAAAACGAATGATAGAAATACCAATGTTCCACGTGAAACATATGTGAAAAATCCTTAATTTAAATAAAAGTGTTGAAAAAATCCTTAAAATAATGTATCTTATATTAAGACGCAACATTTATACTTTAAACCAGGTCAGGATCGGAAGATAGCAGCCTCAAAAGTCAATGAATGTGTGCGTCATTTTAATTAAGGTGATAAGATTGATTGATTTTATGAATGAAGCTTTAAAAGAAGCTAAGAAATCTTTTAAAAATGGTGATGTTCCTGTAGGAGCAATAATTGTTAAAAACAATAAAATTATTGCAAAAGCCCATAATGAAAAGGAAAAAAAGCACAACGCTATTAAACATGCGGAAATAATTGCAATCGAAAAAGCATGTAAAAAGTTGAAAACTTGGCATTTGGATGAGTGTGAAATGTATGTTACTCTAGAACCATGTCTTATGTGTGCTGGAGCATTATTACAATCAAGAATCAAAACATTGGTTTATGCAGCTGAAAGTGAAAAGTTTGGATATGTTAAGAGTATTGAAACATTATTAAATAATGAAAAAAACAATCATAAAATTAAAATAATTAGTGGTGTTTGCAAAAAAGAATCACAATTATTATTGAAAGAATTTTTTAAAGAAAAAAGGCATTGATTTAACTCGACGCCTTTTATTATTTCGATAAAAATGTTATAATAATTGTTTAGAAGGTGATAGGTATGTACCAGGCTTTATATCGTAAATATAGACCTGTTTCTTTTGATGAAGTGGTTGGTCAAAAAGTAATTATAAAGACTTTAAAAAATGAAATAATTAAAGATAAAATAAGTCATGCCTATTTGTTTGCTGGCCCTAGAGGTTGTGGAAAAACAAGTGTTGCTAAAATATTTGCTAAAGTTATTAATTGTAAAAATATCAAAAATGCTAATTATTGTGGAAAATGTATAAGTTGTGAACAATTTCCCAATAATGATATTATCGAAATTGATGCTGCTTCTAATAATGGTGTAGATGAAATTCGGGAAATACGTAGTAAAATCAACTTTGTTCCTACTTATGGGAAATATAAAGTATACATAATTGACGAAGTTCATATGTTGTCAACAGGAGCATTTAATGCTTTACTAAAGACTTTAGAAGAACCACCGATGCATGCTATTTTTATTCTTGCAACTACTGATCCACATAAAATACCTATGACTGTTCTTTCACGATGCCAACGTTTTGATTTTAAAAAAGTTAGTACTGATGATATTATTGAACGTCTAAACTTTATTGTTAAAGCTGAAAAAATTAAAATTGAAGAAGAGGCCATAAAAGAAATAGCTTTTATAGCTGATGGTGGAATGCGTGATGCAATAAGTATATTGGATCAAGCTGTTTCATATGCTTCTGATGTTATTACTGTGCAAGATATCAACGATATTGTGGGGATGATTCGAAAAGATCAAATTGAACAAGTTATTGTTGATATCGTCAAAAAAGATGTTAACAAATTGCTAACATTTGTTGAAAAATGTGATAGCGATGGTAAAAATTTAATTAAAGTTGCTGAGAAAATAATGTATTCTTTGAAAGAAAAATTAATCGAAAACTTAAATCATAAAGAAAATAATTTGTTTCATGATGAAGAAAGCATTATTTCTTTAATAAAAGAGTTAAATACCACAGTTGTTGAAATGCGTAAAAGTAGCGAACCCAAACTAATGTTCGATTTATTTGTTATTAAAAATTGTTCAGTACAAAAAGGCAATATTAAAGAAACAGAAAATGAAAATAGTAAAAAAGAGATTGTAAAAGAAGAAAAATCAAAGAAAATAGAAAACAATTTAGATTCCAAAGAAGTTTCACTTAATGCCAATAATGAAGAAATGGTAAAATTAATCGATATAAGAATAAATAACGCTTTAGCGGGATTTAATAAAAAAGAGTTATTAAACTTTAAACATAAAATTAATGATTTGCATTCTTATTTGTTGAATCCTGAATATAGTGATATTGTTTCATTGTTATTAGATGGGGAAATAAAAGCTTTGGGAAATAATTATCTTGTTTTTGTCTATAAAGTAAATAATTTAGAAATGATTTTCAATTATAAGATAATGCAAATAGAACACATACTAGAAGAAATTTATAAACACAAATATTATGTTATCGCTACTAATTCTGAAAATTGGGAAATAATTAAAAAGCAATTTAATTCAAAAAGTAAAAAATATACTTTTATTGAAGAAAAAGCGGATTTACTTAATTTTCTTTTAGAAAATGAAAGTAATTCAAGTGGAGACATAGAAAATATATTTGGTTCAATTGTTGAATATCAGTGAGGAGGAAGAATATGAATATTCAAGCTATGATGAAACAAGCTCAAAAATTACAACAAGATATGATGAAAACAAAATCTGAAATAGATAATAAAGTTTTTGAAGGAACTTCTTCAGTTGTCAAGGTAGAAGTTTTGGGAAATAAAACGATTAAAAGTGTAAAAATAGATATGGATGAATGCTCTAAAGAAGATATTGAAATGTTAGAAGATATGTTATTAGTGGCATTGAATGATGCGTTTGCCAAAGTAGATAGAGAAACAGAAGAAAAAATGGGTAAATATACTAACGGAATGCCGGGGTTGTTCTAATGAATTATCCACAACCTATTAAAGATCTTATTGCATGTTTAAAGAAAATGCCTGGAGTTGGTGAAAAAACAGCTGAACGTTTGGCACTTTCTGTTTTAGAAATGGATAAAGATGTTGTTACTACTTTTTCTAATTCTATTTTAGATGTAGCTAATAAAATAACTAAGTGTTCCAAGTGCGGTAATTTGACTATTGATGATTTATGTGAAATATGTCGTGATAATTCGCGTAATAAGAAATTGATATGTGTCGTAGAAGAACCAAAAAACATTATAATGTTCGAAAAAATGGGAACATATAATGGTTTATATTTTGTCCTTGGAGGATTAATTTCACCTTTAGATGGTATAAATCCAGAAGACTTAAATATTGATTTTTTAGTTGATCGAATTAAAAAAGAGAAAATAGAAGAAATAATTGTAGCTGTAAAACCTAGTATTGAAGGAGAAACAACTACTTTATATTTACAAAAGAAGTTAGAAGGATTACCTGTTGTTATATCTAAAATCGCCCGTGGTCTACCGATTGGGGCTGATATTGATTATGTTGATCCTTTAACTTTAGAAATGGCTTTGGAAGATCGCATAAAAATTACTAATTCTTAATTGATATTTTTTCTCATATTATGAAATATGAGGTGAAATATGATTAAAAAAATCGTGAAGTTTGCTAAAAAAATTATTTTTAGTGTTATTGTATTATATAGTTATAATGTTATCGCAATGCCTTTAAAAATAATTATTCCTATTAATTTTATTACAGTTGGAACCATAAGTCTTTTAGGTTTTCCGGCTCTTTTTGCATTTATCGCAATATATTATTTAATTTATTAAAGTTGGGTGTGGGTATATGTTAGATGATTTTATTACATCACAAAAGATTGCATATAATATTTTTAAAAATAGTGTTAGTAAGGGACGTTTATCTCATGCTTATCTAATAGAAACAAGAGGTTATGAAAAACAGCTTGATTTTGCACTAGCATTTGCTAAATATTTATTATGCCCTTTTTATTATACAAATAATGAAAATTGCGGTTCATGCACTCAATGTAAGCGAATAGATAGTGGTAATTTTACTGAGATATCTATTATTCAACCAGATGGTCAAATGATTAAAAAGGAACAACTTGACGAACTACAAAGAAAATTTAGTCGTAAAGCTCTTGAAAGTAATAAAAAAATATATATAATAAATGAAGCCGAGAAAATGAATAGTAGTGCAGCAAACTCTATTTTAAAGTTTTTAGAAGAACCTGAAGAAGGGATTATTGCGATTATTTTAGTTAACAATGTCAATCAACTTTTAGAGACAATTGTTTCTCGTTGCCAAGTAATTAGTTTAAATAAAAGTAATGAAAAAAGTGGAGATATGTATCATCGAATAGCTAGTTTTTTATATAATAGTTCGGCTAAAATAGATTCATTTTGTGAAGATGAGAATACGAAAGACTATATTCAAGCTACTTTTGATTTTGTTTCTTTTTATGAAAAAAGAGGCTTGGATATTTTGCTTTATATGCCTAAGATGTGGAATCTTTATTTTAATGATAAAATAAAGTTAGAGATGGGTTTAAATATTATGCTTTTATTATATAAAGATATGTTAACATCTAAGATGTTTAATAGAGTAGATTATTTATTAGATTATAAAGAAGAAATTGAAAAATTAAGTATTTCTAATCCAGCAGATATTTTAGCGCACAAGATCAATATTATTACGCATGCTATTGATAAGATTTATCGCAATGTCAATATTAACTTAATAATGGACAAGCTTATTTTAGATATGGAGGAATTGAAATGAAAGTTGTAGGAGTAAACTTTAAAAACAAAGGAAGAATTTATTATTTTTCACCTAATGATTTAGAAATTAATAATGAAGATTATGTTGTTGTTGAAACAGAACGCGGACTACAATATGGAAAAGTGAAAAATAATGCCATAAATATCGATAATGCAAAGATTATCGCAAATATTAAACCTGTTGTTAGAATAGCTTCTGATAAAGATCATGATCAATATCAAAAAAATCTAAAAGATGCTAGTAGAGCTTTAATTAGATGTCGTAAAATTGTAGAAAAACAAAAACTTAATATGTATATTGTTGATGCCAGTTATACTTTTGATCGCGATCAATTATTATTTCATTTCTTGTCCGATAATCGCGTTGATTTCCGTTCTTTAGCTAAAGAACTAGCTTCAATATATAAAACACGTATTGAATTACGCCAAATTGGTGTTCGTGATAAAGCTAAAGAAATAGGGGGATTAGGTATTTGTGGTTTAGAATTATGTTGTTCAAGATTTTTAAATGATTTTGATAGTGTTTCAATTAACATGGCAAAAAACCAAAATATTGCTTTAAATCCTAGTAAAATAAATGGTATATGTGGTCGTCTTTTATGTTGTTTAAAATATGAAGATGAATGCTATGTTGAAAATCGCAAAGGGATGCCTAAAGTTGGGGCAAAAGTATCTACTCCTAAAGGAGAAGGAATTGTTAAAAGTATTGATATTTTAAAACGCAGTTATGTTGCCGAAGTTAAAAATATAGGTGATGTTGAGGTTGTTTTAAATGACTAAAGAAGTTAATTATCTTTTGGGATATGAGAATCTTAAAATTGTTCAAGATAAAGAGATGTTCAAGTGTTCTCTAGATTCAATTTTATTACCTAATTTTATTACACTAAAAAAAACATGTAAAAATATTTTAGATATTGGAACAGGTAATGCTCCTATTCCTTTGATATTGTGTACTAAAACGAATGCTCATATTAAAGCTGTTGAAATTCAAAAAGAAGTATATGAAATGGCTCTTGAAAGTGTCCATATAAATAAACTAGAAAAACAAATTGAAGTTATCAATGCTGATATTAATGAGTTTGCTAAAGAATATAACGACTATTTTGATTATATTACCTGCAATCCTCCATATTTTAAATTAAGCGAACTATCGCATATAAATAATAATGATTATAAAACTATTGCTCGTCATGAAAAAACACTAACTTTAGAACAAATATTTAAAATTAGTAGAAAAGTCTTAAAAAACAATGGTTTTTTAGGACTTGTCCATCGTCCAGAGCGTCTAGTTGATATCCTTGTTTTAATGCACAAATACAATATTGAACCTAAAAAAATCCAATTTGTTTATCCAGGCAACAGCAAAGAAGCAAGTATTTTATTAATCGAAGGAGCTAAAAATGGAAAACCTGGTCTTAAAATATTAGAACCAATCTATGCTCATTTAGAAAATGGTGAATATTCAGACCAAATAAAAACTTATTTTTCATAAGTGAGGAAGTGATAAAATGTCCCAAAAGAGTTATAATAATACACCAACTGTTTATTTAATACCGACTCCTATTGGTAATCTAGAAGATATAACGATAAGAGCCAAAAAAACACTTGAATTAGTTGATGTTATTTTTAGTGAAGATACCCGTGTTACGTCTCTTTTACTAAAAGAATTAGATATTAAGAAGAAATTGATTTCTAGTCACAATTTTAATGAAGTTAAAAATGTTTCTAAAATGCTTGATTATTTAGAAGAAGGTAAAAATATTGGTATTGTAAGTGATAGAGGGACACCTGTTATCAGTGATCCTGGATATGAACTTGTTAAAGCAGCAATTAAACATAATTATAATGTTGTTGCCTTACCAGGGCCAACAGCTCTTATTCCGGCTTTAATTGCTTCAGGACTATCGCCTTCACCTTTTTTGTTTTATGGATTTTTAAATAATAAAGATAGTAAACGTAAAAAAGAATTAGAAAACTTACGACATGAAAAAGCGACAATGATTTTTTATGAAGCTCCTCATCGTTTGGCAAAAACACTAGAATTAATGTTAAATATTTTGGGAAATAGACAAATTTCTATTTCCCGGGAAATAAGTAAGAAGTTTGAAGAAGTATATCGTGGAACAATTACAGAAGTAATCCGGGAAATAAATGCTGCCAAAGGAGAGTTTGTCATTGTTGTTGCGGGAAATAATTGTGAAGATACTTATGATAACTTATCTATAATAGAACACGTCAATTTATATATTAAAGAAGGGTTGACTAGTAAAGAAGCAATCAAAAAAGTAGCGCATGATCGCAATATAGCTAAAAGCGAAGTATATAATGCATATCATAAAGAGGTTGATGAAAAATGAAATTAATAGTAGGTTTAGGTAATCCTGGAAAACAATATCATAAGACACGTCATAACATTGGGTTTATTTTACTTGATTATTTTGCACTTAAACACGATATTTCAATTGATCAAGAAAAATTTAATGGTTTATATGGTGAATATCTTTATAATGGTGAAAAAATTATACTATTAAAACCCCAAAAATACATGAATCTTTCTGGTGAAGTTGTAAAAAGATATATCGATTATTTCAAAATAAAAATTGAAGATATTTTAATTGTTTCTGATGATTTAGATATGGATTTTGGACGTTATCGCCTTCGCTTAATGGGATCTAGTGGTGGTCATAATGGTCTAAAAAATATTGAACAAAATATTGGAACTAATCATTATAAACGTTTAAAGATAGGTATTTCCAATAACAAAGATATAGACACAAAAGATTATGTTTTAGGAAAATTTAGTCAAACAGAGCAAAAAATATTAAATGATAAATTAGAAATCTTAAATAATATTTTAGAAGATTATTTGGTTTTAAGTTTTGAAAATCTTATGAATAAATATAATAAAAATATATAATGATACTTAAGGTATCATTTTTAGTGTTGGAGGTGAGAGAAATATGGATTTATTTAAAGATATAATTAATCTTAGTGATGCTAGATATATTAATGGCTTAGTTATAGAACTAAGAGCTTTATATATATATAAATTATTTAAAGAAAAGAATGAAAACATTGTAGTGGTTGCTAGTAGTTTATTTGAAGCTAATAAGATATTTTCACACATTCTAGATTTCACTAATGACGTATTATTTTTTCCAATGGATGATTTTTTAACAAGTGAAGCTTTAGCTGTAAGTCCCGAATTAAAAATTAAACGTCTAGAAACTTTAAATGAACTAGTTAGTAATCCCAAAAAGATAGTTGTGACTAATCTAATGGGATATTTACGTTTCTTACCTAAAAAAGAAAATTATCAAAATGCCATTATAAGTCTCGAAACTAATAAAGATTATAAAATGGATGATTTAATCACAAAATTATATAATTTAGGATATTCTAAAGAAGTTGTAGTTAATAAAACGGGAGAAATCGCTCTTCGTGGTTTTGTGGTGGATATTTTTCCTATATCTTCTCCTAATCCTATTAGAATTGAGTTTTGGGGCGATACAATTGATAGTATTCGAGAATTTGATGTTGATTCACAACTTACTTTAAAGAAATTGGATAAAGTTGTGATCAATCCTAATACTGAGTTTTTAGTAGACCGTGAAATCGCTTTTGAAAAACAAAAACAGAAGTATTTGCCAAAGTACACTGATGTTGTTAATATTAGAAAATATTTAGATGATTGTTTGGTTGTTTATGATGATTATAATGCTTTAAAAGTTAACTATGATTTATTAGTTGAAGAGATGTTTAACTATGGTGTTAGTAATGATGAAAAAGAAATGAAATACATGTTTTCTTTAGAAGAGTTAGAAAATTCTAAAGAGTTATCTTTTTTAAGTTTTGATAATGTTATTAAACGAGAATTGGACGCCAAAGTTTACACATCTCAAGAAGTAGAACCTTTTATTGGCAATATTGAGGCTATTAACAATAGACTTAATAGTTATATAAATAAAAACAAAAAGGTAATAATTTGCCTAGATAGTAGATATCACGTCAATAAACTATTAGAAGAGTTAGAAAATGACAAATTAGTGTTTACTAATTTAGATAATATTGTTTTAAAAAAGATAAATTTGGTTATAAAAAGTATTCAATCAGGTTTTATTTATGATGAATATGTTGTAATTAGTGAAAATGAAATATTCAATAAAAAAGATACCAATTATAAATATAAAACTAATTTTAAAATGGGAACTAAAATTAGAGATATCAACAAATTAAATCCAGGTGATTATATTGTTCATAGTGCTTATGGAATAGGACAATATATAGGACTTAAAACATTAACTAAAAATGGACTAAAAAAAGATTATTTAGAAATTGTTTATCGCGATAATGATAAGTTGTATATTCCTGTTGAAAAATTAGAACTTATAAGTAAATATTCTTCTAATGAAGGGTTAAAACCTAGATTAAACAAACTAGGTAGTTCAGAATGGGAAAAAACA
The DNA here is from genome assembly GCA_944368875.1 of uncultured Bacilli bacterium. Lineage (GTDB taxonomy): Bacteria > Bacillota_I > Bacilli_A > RF39 > UBA660 > CALVXF01. The sequence continues at coordinate 6,197 of CALVXF010000032.1, read as the reverse complement.
AAATTACGTGTTCGTAAAAAGATTGAAGATATAGCTTCAGAATTGTTAGAACTGTATGCAAAAAGAGAGACAACTTCTGGCTTTGCTTTTGCTAAAGATGATGAAAATCAAATCGAGTTTGAAAAAGAGTTCTATTATAATGAAACGGTTGATCAGTTAAAAGTAACTGAAGAAATAAAAAAAGACATGGAAAGTCCACATCCAATGGATCGTCTATTATGTGGTGATGTTGGTTTTGGTAAAACTGAGATTGCTTTTAGAGCAATGATGAAAGCAGTATTGTCAAACAAACAAATTGCCTTTTTATGTCCAACTACTATTTTATCTAGTCAACATTATAATAATGCGTTAGAACGTTTTAAATCTTTTCCTGTTAATATTGCTTTATTAAATCGTTTTACATCACCTAAAAAGACAAAAGAAATTCTTAATGGTTTAAAACAAGGAACAATTGATATTATTATTGGAACCCATCGTATTTTAAGTGATGATGTTGATTTTAAAGATTTAGGATTACTTGTTGTTGATGAGGAACAGCGCTTTGGAGTAAAACATAAAGAAAAGATAAAACAATACAAAAATAATATCGATGTTTTAACTTTATCAGCTACTCCAATTCCTCGAACATTACAAATGTCAATGGCAGGAGTTCGCAGTTTATCTTTAATTGAAACTGCTCCAACTAATAGATATCCTATTCAAACCTATGTATTAGCTGAAAATAAAGAAATAATAAAAGATGCAATTTATAAAGAACTAAGTCGTAAAGGACAAGTATTTATTTTATATAATCATATTGATAATATGGATAAAAAACAAGATGAAATAGCCAAGTTAGTTCCAGATGCTAGAATAATATCTGCGCATGGACGTATGGATAAAACAAAAATAGAAGATGTAATGATGAAGTTTATCAATCGCGAATATGACGTTTTATTATGTACAACTATAATCGAAACAGGAATTGATATTCCTAATGTTAATACTTTAATTATTATGGATGCTGATCGTTTTGGTTTATCGCAACTATATCAAATAAGAGGACGTGTTGGTCGTAGTGAAAGAATAGCTTATTGTTATTTGATGTATGACAAACATAAGATATTAACAGAAGTTGCGACAAAAAGATTAAAAGTTATTAAAGAGTTTACTGAGTTAGGTAGTGGCTTTGCTATCGCGATGCGTGATCTATCTATTAGAGGTGCAGGAGATATTCTAGGTAGTGAACAAGCAGGTTTTGTTGATAGTGTGGGAATTGAATTATATTTAACGATGTTAAATGAAGAAATAGCGCGTCTAAAAGGTGAAAAAAGCGAAGAAAAAGAAAATGAAAATAGTCAACCTTTAGTCGATGTAGAAACTAGTATTAAAGATAATTATGTCTATGATGATGAGTTAAAAATTGAAATACATAAGAAAATTAATTCTATTGATTCTAAAGACAAATTACAAAAAGTTCGTCTAGAATTAGAAGATCGTTTTGGAACTATTGATGAAGATATGCTTGTATATATGCATGAAGAATATTTTGAAAAACTAGCTCATGCTTTAGGAATTAATAATATAAAACAAACAAAGAATTTTATCGAAGTCCAGTTAAGCAAACAATTAACAGAATTAATTGATGGTGAAATTTTATTTGAAAAAGTTACCGACATATCTAGAATGTTTCGTTTTACAATGCGTTTTGGTAGATTATCAATTATTTTAGATACAATTAAATTAGAAAAACATTTTATTTATTATTTAATAGATTTAATGGAAGCATTAAAAGAATCATTAAAAAAATAAAGGGTATTATTTGCACTTTTAATATGTCTTTTAAATAATTATACATAAAAAATGGCAAGTGGATAATAACACATAGCCATTTTTTTATGTATAAGAAAAAAAGGAAAGATTATTTTCTTTCCATTACCTGCATAATACGAGGAATAATTTGCTTTTTACGTGATACATAATCTTTTAAATATATACCTTCTTCTAAATCTTTGGGATCAAAACAATTATCTAATGTATCATGGGCATTTTCATTATAGAATAAGTATGAACCATTAGTAACTAAATCTGTTACAAATAAAGCTACAATGTAATAATCATTGTGATTAGCAACTTTATTAATAAGTTCAACATATTGTTCTTTTTGCTTTAAGAATTCTTCAGGATTCATAGTAAATACTTGACCAACCCCAACTTTTTTATTGTTGATTTCAAAGTTTTTAAAGTCAGTATATAGTATTTCTTCAAGGGTTTTACCTTTTAGTGAAGAACCTGCTTTAAATAATTCTTTGCCATATTCTTCATAATCAACTTCTGCTATAGCAGCAAGAGCTTTAACCGCAACAATATCTGTATTAGTAGTTGTTGGGGATTTCAAAAGTAAAGTATCTGAAATAATTCCCGAAAGCATCAATCCAGCAATATTTTTAGGTATTAAAACATTATTTTCCTTAAATAATAAGTATATAATAGTATTAGTACTACCAACAGGCATGTTTCGAAAATTAATCGGCGTAGATGTCCCAACATTTCCAATTTTATGATGATCTACAACTTCTAATATTTCAGCTTCTTCAATGCCATCAACACTTTGACTATACTCATTATGATCAACAAGAATAACTTTTTTAGGCGTTTTGTCATTTAAATCTGCTAGTTTAATTAAGCCTAAACAGTTATTTTCTTTATCGATAATTGGATAGTAACTATATCTCAATTTATTAGATGTTTCAATCAAATCGTTTACATCATCTTCTTCATTAAAACATACAAATTGTTGGGTATATTTAACGGTTTTAATGTAATTAGCAAGTCCAATATGGACAGAAACATCAAAACTAGCTTTAGGTGTTCTAATAATATTAACTTTGTTTTGACGAGCAATTTCAACATGTGCATCTTTAATTTCCTTATTACCAGTAATAATAATTAGTTTAGCTTTATTCATAACCGCATATTCAATAATACTATGACGATCACCAACAATTAAAACCGTATCTTCATTTATTTCCATATTTTCAATAAATGTTGTACTACGATAATAAGCAGCTTTAATTCGACCTTCTATTTCATCATCAAAACGTGTTATTTCTTCACCTTCTAATATTTCTAGTAAAAAATCATATGAAGTATATAATCTTCTAAAATCACCACTTATTTGATGGCGAGCTATATCTTTCATCGCTAGCGCACCTTCAAACTTATTATTACTATCAACAACAGGAATAGTACTTATGCCTTTTTCGGTCATATATTCATAAGCTCTTTTAATAGATTCTTTATTACTAATAAAATAACCACGGCGATAATTTAGATCTTTAATTTGTAATTTAACATCATTTAGATATTTAGGTTGTTCAGTATTAAAATAATTTAAAGCAAATTTTGTTTCATTATTTATATCGCCTAATACTCTTGGTTCAGTATTATTACCTAACTGATTTTTTAAATAAGATAAACTAATAGCTGATGTAACACTATCAGTATCCGGTTTTTTATGTCCAAATACATATGTTATTTCCATAAAATCCTCCTTTATTCCAATTATATTATAACATGTATATTTCCTATTGCATAAAAAAACAAATAAGAAACAAAATAATTTATAGAAAGTGGGGAAATATGAAAGCAACAGGCGTTGTAAGAAGAATAGATGAATTAGGAAGAATTGTTATTCCTAAAGAAATAAGAAAAAATCTTAGAATAAAAGATGGAACCAACTTAGAAATATTTATCGATAATAACAATATTATTCTAAGCAAATTTTCACAGATGAAAGAACTTGGCGATATCGCAACTAAACTAGTAGAAACAATGAGCACAGTTTACAATAAAGATATCTATATAACAGATAATGATAGTGTTATTGCATGTAATAACAAAGAGGATATCGGAACTTTGATTACTGATAAAGTAGAAAAAAATATAAAAGATCGCAAAAGTTTTATAAGTGATGATTATGCAATTAGCGTCATAAATAAAAACGGAGATGCTTTAGGTAGTGTTATTATATATGGTACTAATCTAAGCGAAAGAGATTTACACATGACAACTTTTATAGCTAAATTTTTAGAAAAATATCTTGAAGATTAATGTTTAGTGTGTTATAATACACGCAGTTTAAATGTTTTGAAGGAAAGAAGGACATGGTAGTTTTTACTAGAGAGCTTGGTTAGGTGAAAGCAAGCAAAACGGATTGTCTCGAATGGTTCTGGAACAGATTAATCGATATTTAGATTAAAACGTTACTCGCGTTAAGAGAATGAGGTCTTATGACAAATTAAGGTGGTACCACGTAATCACGTCCTTATCTAGGATGTGATTTTTTTATTAGAAAGGGTGATATGATGAAAGAAAAATATTATATTTCAACAGCGATTGCTTACGCTAGCGCAAAACCACACATTGGTAATACATATGAAATTGTTTTAGCCGATGCAATCGCTAGATTTAAAAGATTACAAGGATATGATGTCTATTTTCAAACAGGGACAGATGAACATGGCGAAAAAATAGAACAAAAAGCCATCGCACAAGGAAAACAACCTCAAGAATATGTCGATGAAATTGCTTTAGAAGTACGTCGTATTTGGGATGTTATGAATACAAGCTATGATAAGTTTGTTAGAACTAGTAATCCAAATCATCGTGAAATGGTATCAAAAATATTTAAGAAATTATATGATCAAGGAGATATATATAAAGGCAAATACGAAGGACTTTATTGTACACCTTGTGAATCATTTTTTACAGAAAGTCAATTAGTTGATGGTAAATGTCCTGACTGTGGTCGTGAAGTAAAAAAAGCAAGTGAAGAAGCATACTTCTTTAAACTAAGCAAATACGCTAAAAAATTAGAAGACTATATCAATGAACATCCTAATTTTATAGAACCAGAAAGCCGTAAAAACGAAATAATCAATAACTTCATCAAACCAGGACTACAAGATCTATGTGTATCACGTACATCTTTTGATTGGGGTGTACCTGTGACATTTGATGATAAACATGTAGTCTATGTATGGATTGATGCTTTAAGTAATTATATAACTTTCTTAGGTTATGATGTTGAAGGTAATAGTACTGATGAATTTAAAAAGTATTGGCCTGCTGACTTACATATAATAGGTAAAGATATTATTCGTTTTCACACCATTTATTGGCCTATTATGTTAATGGCTTTAGATCTACCAATGCCAAAACAAATATTTGGTCATCCATGGGTATTAACAGGTGAAGATAAAATGAGTAAATCAAAAGGTAATATCATGTATGCTGATGATCTAGTAAATCTTTTTGGGGTCGATGCGATTAGATATTATCTATTGCATGAAATCCCCTTTGCACAAGATGGAACTATTACATATGAATTATTAATCGAAAGAATCAATTCGGATTTAGCCAATATTTTAGGTAATTTAGTAAATAGAACAATAAGCATGAGTAAAAAATATTTTGATGGTAATATTAGTAATCCTAATGTATCTGAAGAAATAGATGAAGACTTGAAGAAAGTTGTTTTAGAAGCTAAAATAAAAGCATCTAAAGCTATGGAAGAACTAAAAGTAGCTGATGCTATAGACGCTATTTTCGAAATATTTAGAAGAAGTAATAAATATATCGATGAAACTACACCATGGTCTTTAGCTAAAGATGAGGCATCAAAAGATCGTCTAGCAACTGTTTTATATAACTTATTAGAAGCAATAAGACATGGAGCAGTATTATTACAAGCATTCCTACCTGAAACTGCTGAGAGAATATTTAAGCAATTAAATACTCAAAATAAAGGATATGATACATTAGATAACTTTGATGGTTTGTTAGAAACACCAAAAGTTAATGATCCAGAGCCTCTATTTATCCGTATTGATAAAGATAAAAAATTAGAAGAAATTGAAGCTTTAAAATAGCTTCTTTTTTTATAACTATCACAAAAATATTGATTAAATAAGACTATTATGATACAATTTCTATAGAATTCCACAGAACTAGAAAAGAGGAGTATATGAAAAAGAATGGATTTACATTAATCGAATTACTAGCGGTAATAGTAATACTAGCGATTATAGCCTTAATCGCAACCCCAATCATCATGGGAATAATAAATGAAGTAAATGAACAATCAATAGTAAGAAGTGTTCAAAATATTCAAGATGGAGCAGAAACATTTATAATGTCAGAAAAAACACTAAATC
>CALVXF010000031.1 GCA_944368875.1 uncultured Bacilli bacterium | reverse complement strand
TTCCTAAAGTATTAGAATTAAAATCTTGAAGTCCATATTTATTATCATTCAAGTAATAATCCATAGCTTGCTTTTCACCCCAATAAGGATCAGATGCATATTTAACATTCATACCACTACCCTTATTTCCATAAAAACTACCAAAAAACAAACTACCATTAGGATTAGAATATTTGCTTCCGGTTAACTCAGCAAACTCAATAATAGAGTCTTTAACAGTTGCGTATGAATGAGCACCACCCATTGGGTCACTATCATTAGCCCCTAAACCGAAAATATTAAACTTTGCAAACGCTATTTCACTAGTACCATCATCACTTTCATTTAAAGCCGTAGAAAAGGCACTAAACGCATTAATACCATAACTATTGCCAACTTCAATAAAGTCTTTACCAGTTCCATACATTACACTCTTGCCACTGACATCTACTAAAAACTTGTGATTTTCAATATCATAGTATTTAATTCCTGGGGTAACACCTGAAGTAAACCCTGCTTTTATAATAATATTATCTAAATCACTAGCAGTATAATTAGTCGTTGAATGATTGGATAAATATAAATAATAAGCATAAAAAGGATCATTAGCATTTAAAGCGTTTTTATATGTCCCAGTACGATAATCGTCTAACATTTTCGTTAAAGACGTATAAAAATAATTACCATCAAAACTATAATAACGCGTACCAATATTTAAGTAACTAGGTTTAGGCCCTAAATTAGTAAAATATTGACCCCAAAGTGACTTATAATAATGAATTAAATTGCCAGAAGTATATGGATTATAATAAGTTTGCATAGTTGTTCCAACTGAAAAATTATACCATTTCCCATTATCGGCGACCCAACCATAACCATCATCATAACTAATTTTATACCATGTATAACCATCATTAGTAACTTTATCATAATAAGCATAGGTATTGTAGACAGTCAAATGACCAATTATATTTCCACTTGTATCAGCATCATCTCTAACACGAATATCAGTATATTGTGGTGTTAAAGTATTAGCTTGTAAAAGTGGCAAAGGAACAACATCTAAACGACTCAAATCTGCCCATCCAATAAAACCACTAAGCATTAGTTTAACACGTGATCCGCCATTATAATCAATAAAGGCAGCTTCTACTCCATAATTCGGATTAGTATACGTGTATGCATTACTATCATTTTCACCTTTGTATAAATATAAATTACCAGTTTCTGTATAAAAACGCACAATAGCATATCTAGCACTAACAATCTTGCCATCTTTATAAATAGCAGCTGTCTTATTTTCGTTCGAAGGATAAGCAAGCATTTTTGTCTCTGCTTCACTATAGTTAGTAAATGTACCCAATTGTTCAACGACACCTGAACTATCTAAAACATTAACACTGTAGGTTGCAGCTTTAACAGTTATCGGAAATGAAAAGCATGATAACAAAATTGCTACCACAAGAACTACATTATTTAATTTCATCAAAATCTTTTTCATATCTCACTTCCCACTATACTATATAAATTATACCAAATTTATATACAAAAGTATATAAATTTATATGTTACTTTACATTATGATAGTTGCATTTTGCAAAAAAATTGCTATAATAATTACTAGTTGGAGTGATTAGATGAAGAACATATCTCAAATGTTTAAAGAGTTACGCAATGACTTTCATTATTGTCAAAAAGAATTTGGAAATGACTTTAAAAAATGGATCCCAAATATTTTTACAATGACGCGTATCGCAATAATTCCAACTATTGCTATTAGCGGTATTATGGGTAACACTTTACTAGCAGGTATTATAGCAGCTTTTGGAGCCGCAACCGATGGGATTGATGGATTCTTATCACGGAAATGGAATTGTCAAAGTGAATTTGGTCGTAAATTAGACACGATTGCTGATAAATTATTGGGTATATCTTTAATTATTGGATTACTTCCGATGAACCTTTCTTTTTTGATTCCTCTAGTTTTAGAAACTACTATTTTATTTGTTAATGTCCATGCCGAACGCAAAAATTTAAAACCTAAAACTCAACAGATAGGCAGAGTCAAAACTGTATTATTAGATACTACTTTAGTTGCTGCGATTTTATCACCGCATTTTAGATTTTTAAAAAGTTTTATTCCTTTCATGTTCGGATCAACCGTCACTTTGCAAGCACTATCACTAGCTAAATACTACGCTAGCTCAAAAAACAGTTCAAACAATGTTAAAAAAGAATCAAAAGAAAATAATAATATAATAGAACAAAAAGAAAAACCTATAGTACATACTATCAGTAATAAAGAGTACTTACAAAACTATTCTAACTCATTAGAACATGAATTAGAAAAACCAAAAACAAAAGAAATTAATTTATGAATTTAATATTATTTACCAACAAAAAATCCTCCAATATGGAGGATTTTCTATTTCATATTATCTAGCGCTTGATTAGCTTTCTTTTTAGCATTACAATATGCTTCTTCAACCATTTCCATTACTGGTTCATTATAACGTTGATAAGCTAACACCATAACCGCACCTAATCCGATTAAAGCCATGTCTTTAGCTATCCTCATAATATCACCTACTTGCTAGACTTTATGATTGTATGCAGTTGCATACAATCTTATTATGTAATTAATTAAACAAATTATACAGTTTTTCTTTTAAACCTGTTTTTCTTATTTTTTCACTATTGTTTTTAACACTATAAATAAATGCATTTGGTTCACCTAATAAAATTAATTTCTTTTTAGCTCTTGTTACACCTGTGTAAATAAGTTTACGATAAAGCATGCGATTATAACTTTGACTTAATGGTATAATTACTGTTTCAAATTCACTTCCTTGGGATTTGTGTATACTAATAACATATCCGTGTTTAATTTTAACAAAATCTTTTGGCAAGTATTTTACTATATTTCCATCATAATTAACATATATTTCGTTTTTGCCAGAATCACTGTTATGTGATTTAACAATATGCGAAATAAAGCCTATATCTCCATTAAAAACATTTTCATCTGGCATATTTACTAGTTGTAATACTTTATCGTTTTCTCTAAAAACAATATCTCCATAATTAATCTCTTCTTTGTCAGAAGAAAAAGGATTAAATACCTGTTGTAAATCATAATTTAAATTATCAATTCCATTAACACCTTTATACATTGGTGCCATTACCTGAATACGTTTATAGTCATAACCTTTATCGATCATCTGCTTAATTATATTTATCAAATTATTTCTAATTGATGAACTACTACAAGTTAAAAAGCGATAATCACTTTTAGCATCCAAATAAGTCGTTAAATTATCTTCTTTAATTTCAAGTGCTAAAGTTGTAATATAAGATTTTTCATCTTGACGATATAGATGTTCTAAGTGAACAACTGGTATGATGTTAGAGTCGATCATATCTTTTAAAATCTGTCCTTCACCAACACTTGGCAATTGATTGAAATCCCCTACTAAAATCAACTTAATATTATTAGTTAATCCTTTTAAAAGATTAGCAAAAAGTAAAGTGTCAATCATGCTAACTTCATCAACAATTATTAACTTACTTTTATCTTTATTTTGTTCGTTTACTCTAAATTCATTCGTATCTTTATTCCATTTTAAAAAACGATGAATAGTTGTTGCCGGTAAAAAAGTTGTTTCACTCATTCTTTTAGCAGCTCTACCAGTTGGTGCTAGAAGCGCTAATTCACGAATTAAACCTTCATCATCTAATTTATTTATTTGTTTATATATTTCAGTAATAGCTTTAATAATTGTTGTTTTACCTGTTCCTGGGCCACCAGTTATAATTAAAATATTTTCTTGCATAGCTTTAGTTATAGCCTCAATCTGTTTTTCATTATAGGTAATGTCATAATCATTTTCTAGACGTTCAATTTTAGTGTCTATCTTTTTAATTACTTCTGACTGTTTTTTTAAAAGATAAGCTAATTTATTTGTAATATAACATTCTGCTTCATAAAATTTATTTAAATAGATACATTCACCATCTATATATATTTTTTCTTCTAATAGTAATTCGTTTAAATAAGTTGAAAATAAATCTTGAGAAATATCTGTTTTTAAATACTTGATTAAACCCTGATATATCTCATCTTGATATAGATAGGTATCACCATTATTAAAACAACAATCACTCATTACATATAAAATACAGGCTTTAACTCTTCTTTCATCATTAATATCTACATTTAATTTTAGAGCGATAGTATCAATCTTAGGAAAAGTCAAATCATCGACATCATCAATTAAATCATAAATATTTAACTCAACTCTTGGAATAGTTTGGCTTTTATAGACATTATAAATATTTAAAGCATCCCTCATCGTAAAACCTAATTCTGTTAAATAAATAATTGTTTTATGACTTTCTTCATATTTATTCATCGTCTTTACAATTATATCAGCTTTCTTTTTGGATAGTTTTGGGACTAATAATAATTGTTCGGGATTATCAATAATAATATCCAAAGTATTTTCTCCAAGGGTTTCAACAATGCGTTTTGCAAGTTTAATTCCAACCCCAACAAATAAATCACTGGCTAAAAAATCAACTATTCCCTCTTTATCTTTTGGTTTTACTCTTTCAAATTCTTCTACTTGATATTGCATACCATATCTAGGATGATCAACTAATCTTCCATAAAACATATAAGTATCATCAATACTTAACTGTGGAAAATAACCAGTAAAAGTAATCGATTTATTGACATAATCTTCTAATTCGGAATCATTAGTTTCTAATACTTTAAATAAACCAATAACATATCCATTAGTTGATTCATATATATTTCTTCGATAAATTCCCTTGATATATAATTGCATAATATCACCATTTTCATTATAACATATACAAATAAAAAAGGACTATTGTCCTATACTTTTTTGATTATCTAAATCAATATTTAATTCTTCTAAAACTTCATCAGCAAAATCAACACAAGTACTATTATAATACTTAATTGAATCTTCTCCTTTTGCTTCTTCGTTTTGTAAATCAGAATCGATTTTGACTTCACCATCATTTTCAATATAATAAAAATATTGACCATCATGATAAGCTTCAACCGCATCATCAACAGTTGCATTCTCATTAACAAATTTATAATCTGCTGCCCAAGTTTCTTGATTTAAATCTTCAATACGAACAATTTGGCCTTCGCTCGCATAATCTCTACCATGTAAAACTTTTTCATAATTATGTTCATGTACAATAGATGATATAACACCAACTGCAAATCCTCCTAAAAGACCAACAGCTACAACGGAATAAACTCTTTTTTGTAATTTTGCCTTTTTCATCTCTTGTGCTTTTTTATATATTTTTAATCTATTGTTTTCTTCACGTGATTGTGAAGTGGCAGTATTAACTGTATTAAAAAAACTAGTATCTAGATTATCTTTCATCTAATCACTTCCCATCTAAAAAAATTATAACATCGATATATTTCAAAGTCAAACTATTGGACACTATTTGACAAAGTACCAATTAAAGCAGGATATTCTATTTTATCTACATAGACACTTACGTTTTGATGAAGTAGATCTATGTTTCCCATGCATTTAACTAACAAATAGTTGCCAGTATGACCTATTAAATACCCATCTTTATATACTTCAGGAATAAATTCTAATTCTTTATTTAAAAACTTATTCATATAATTAATTTCTAATTCTCTAGACACCATAACCAATTTTCTAGAGCGTTCTTTTTTAACTTCTTCAACAAGTTTACCATCCATCATAGATGATTTAGTACCTTCTCTTTCACTATAGGGAAAAACATGAATTTTAGCAAACCCAATTTCTCTACATGTATTAATCGTCTTTTCAAAATCAGCTTCATTTTCACCAGGAAAACCGACAATAACATCTGTTGTAAGCGATATATTTGGTCTAATATCTCGTATTTTTTTAATGCGAGATTTAAAATAAGTTAAATCATATTTACGATTCATTAGTTTTAATATTTTGTCACTTCCAGCTTGTAATGGTATATGCAAATGATCTACTAATATTTGGTTAGTAGACATAAGATTAATAATATCATCCGTAATTTCATTTAGTTCGATACTGGAAATACGTAAGCGTTCTAACCCTTTGATTTTTAAAATATCTTTGAGTAACATATAGAAATTATAGTTTTCCAAATCACTTCCATAATGACCTGTATGAATACCAGTTAGAACAATTTCTTTATGTCCTTCATAAATTAAACCTTTAATTTCGTCGATAACTTCAATAGGCTTTTTACTACGAACATTACCACGACTATAAGGAATTATACAATAACTACAGAAATTATCACAACCATCTTGGATTTTCACAAAAGCTCGTGTTCTATCAAAATTAATTAAACACATACTTTCAAACTCAGCATTGCGAATATCTTCTATTTTAACAATTGGCTTTTGGGTTTTAAAATATTGTTCTAATAACGTTACAATATCTTTTTTATATTTATTACCTATTATAATCGCAATATTATCAATCTTTTTTACTTTCTCTAAATTAACTTGTGGTAAACATCCACAAACTACAATAGTCGCTTTGGAATTATTTTTAATAGCGTGACGAATCACTTTCAATGATTTATTATCTGCCGTATTGGTGACAGTACATGTATTAATAATACATATATCTGCATCCTCTATTTTCTTGACTTCAGTATAACCAGCACTTACAAGTAAATCCTTAATAACATTGGATTCATAAGTGTTTACTTTACAGCCTAATGTTTGTATTATAAACTTCAAAAATATCACTTCCTTAAAAAATAGGCTTAGGCCTATTTTAAATTATTACGAAAAGCAATTAAAGATTCTAAAAAATCCTCATCACTATTATTATCAAAATCAACCAACTCTTCATCTATATATTCTTTCTTTTGTTGTTTTTGATGATTAAAATTAGGAACCTTAGGATAATCAGAAACAGATTCTTGTTTACCAAAAATAGGAGAAATAAAATCACTATTTTTAAACTTTTTAGTTTCGCTTAGATTTTCTTCTTCGATTTCGATAATATCAGACTTTTTAGCAGCATTATCACTCGTACTTATAACAGCTATTTTTTCATCATCATAAGAAGTTTTAATTTTGTTCTCACGAGCTGCTTTTAATAATTCTTGATAAGAAATAATTGCGGTTTTTTCTTGCTCATCTTCATATTCTTCAGTCACTTCTTCTAAAGCACGTTCTTTTTCTAAATCTTCTTGCATAACTGCAAGTAAGTTATCTAATTCATTAACTTTATCGTCTTTATGAAAATCAGCTTGCTCATAGATAAAAGTATCGTCACTTGTAATATCTTTAATATCTTCATCAGTTAATTCATCAAGTGTTTTATCTTCTGCTTTGTTATCAATTTTATTATGCTTTTTCTTTCTAGGCATAAAACATAATAAAATAAGTAAAATTAAACAAAGCAAAGCATAAATAAGCATTTCATTTTCATTAAAAAAAGTTATCACACTATCCATAAAATATCACTCCATATTAACATAACTTAAAACGCTTAAAACAAAAAGTGGTGCGGTTTCAACGCGCAAGATATTATGTCCTAAAGAAACAGATTCGAAACCTATTTCATTAAATAGTTTTTCTTCATTTTCACTAACTCCACCCTCAGGACCTACGACTATTACTATTTTATCATATTTATAATTACTTTGTAACCATTTTTTAAGTGTTTTACTCTTTTCTCTTGTGCTACATAATATTTTAGAACCATCTAAATCTTTTAAATCAATAATATTCATAACATTTCTAATATTAGGAATAATTTGTCTTTTAGATTGTTCGCTTGCTTCTTTGCAAATTTTCGACCATCTATTTATTCGATTCTCTTCTTTTTTCTTATCTAATTTAACAATACTTCGTTCTAGATTAATGGGAATTATTTCACTTACACCTAATTCAGTTGCTTTTTGTAAAATATAGTCCATCTTTTGTTCTTTCAACAAAGGAATACATAAAACTATTTCTTTTAAATTGTCATTTTCCTCAGTAGTTTCTTCAATACATCTAATTTTTTTATCTTCTAATACACCAAGATAAACTTTTTTATTGTAGACAATTTCTATTTTAGAGCCATTACGCATACGCATAACTGTTAATATATGATACATATCTTCATTATTTAAAACAAAATAATTATTATCTAATTTATCTGAAAAATATCTTTGCATATAACCACCAAACTTATTTTAGCAAAAAAAACTAAAAAAAGAAATTATAAATACCATAATTTCTTTTCATCACGTCTTACTTCTTTAATAATACCGCCACCAAGGCATTCTTCACCATTATAAAAAACACATGCTTGGCCTGGCGTTACTGCTTTAACTCCTTGAGGATATCTTACAATAATATAATCATCATGATATTCAAGAGTTACATCATTATCTTTTTGACGATAACGGAATTTAGCAGTACATTTTTCTGGTTTATCTTTACTTAACCAATTTATTTGATCAACTACACAAGAAGTACTAACTAAATATGGATTATTTTCGCCATATGCAATATATAAAATATTTTTATCTAAATCTTTACCAACAACAAATATTTTATCAGTTGTCCCAATATTTAGACCTCTTCTTTGACCAATTGTATAATACATTAATCCTACATGTCTACCCAAAACTTTATTAGTTTCGATATCAACTATATCACCAGGTTGATTAGGAAGATAGTTTTGCAAGAATCCTTTAAAATTACGTTCACCTATAAAACAAATGCCAGTTGAATCTTTCTTTTTAGCTGTAACTAAATTATATTCTTCAGCAATTTTTCTTACTTCACTTTTTTCTAAATCACCAATTGGAAATAAAACATGTTCTAATTGTTTATTACTTAACTGACTTAAAAAATATGTTTGATCTTTATTATCATCAACCGCTCTAAGTAATTTACCATCTTTGATACGGGCATAATGACCTGTTGCGATATAATCAGCACCTAATTTATAAGCTTCTTTAGCAAACATATCAAACTTAATATATTTATTACACATAATATCAGGATTAGGTGTTCTACCTTTTTTTAATTCATCTAGAAAATATGTAAAAACATAATCCCAATATTCTTTTACAAAATCAACTCTTTGAAGTGGTATACCAATTTGTTCACAAACTTTTAAGGCATCTAAATAGTCTTGTTCTTGTGGACAAACATCATTATTAATAGTTGGATTACCTAGAATATCATTGTTTAGAGAAGCATCCCAATTACGCATAAATAAACCAATTACTTCATAACCTTGACGTTTTAATAAAATAGCTGCAACACTACTATCAACACCACCACTCATACCAATTATTACTTTACTCATACTACCACCTGCCCTTAATTATACCATAAATTATTTAAATAACAAGTTTTATTAAATAAGGGACAACATATATTTCATATAATGTATTAACTGTTAAAACACATATCGCTAATAACAAAATACGTGCATAAAATCTAATCATCTTCCCAAAATTAATAGTTTCTTTTTTATAAATTGAATGAAGTATTTTAAATGCTACTTTTAAAGCATATAGACTCAGTAATAAATACATCAAAAGTGATAACAACTGATGAGGAAAAACATATAAAAAGGCATATAAAACACCTTGTAACTTATAATTAATTATAAATGCCCCTATAATAAATCCCAACATAAAACACTTACTAAAAAGCATAAAAATAATTAGTGGAATACCAACAATCGATATACCTAAAAGCCACATCATAAAAATATATATATAATTATTTCCCAAGGTATTAAATAAGGCATCTAAATAATCAAATTGATTAGTATTGATATTATTAAAAAAACTATTTAAATAATTAGTAACAAGTGTTTTATCTTGGTTATTTAAAACTGTACTAAATAAAACACCGGCTATTATTCCTACTACTAATAATATTATTAAAAAAATACTTAAATTCTTATTGCGTTTTAACTTGTCCATATCTTCACCCAGTTAAATATATGAAAAAGAATTTTTAATATTCCAAAAATAAATAAAATAAGATATAATATCTATGAGGTGCAAAATGAAAAAAGGATTAAAAAAATTAAACTGGACTAAAATTGGAGCTTATGCTTTACTTATTATTATGTTACTAAGCACAGTTTTAACACTATTTATCTACTAAGCAATATCTAAGATATTGCTTTTTTGTATAATTAAAAAGCCAAAACCCATAATAATAATGGTGATAAAATGGATAAAAGTGTATGGGATATTAGAAAACCGAAATTTGCTAAACAAACACAAGATATTAAAACAGATATTCTAATTGTTGGCGGTGGAATTACAGGTATAACACTAGCTTATTATTTACACAAAACAGATTATAAAGTGACCCTTATTGAACAAAATCAAATCGGTCATGGCGTAAGTCGTAAAACAACTGGCAAATTAACATACTTACAAAGTGATTTATTATATAAAATAACTAAAGCTCATGGACTAAAAATTGCTAGAGAATATAAAGAAGAACAACAAAAAGCTATTTTTGAAATTATTAATATAATTAAAAATAATAATATTCAATGTAACTTAGAACAAAGTCCCTCCATTATTTTTAGTAATAATCCAAAATATTTCTCAAAAATTAAGAAAAATTTAAAACAACTCAATATAAATTATCACTTAAATCATCCCCAAATAAAACAAAATAATGTTTATGTCAATGACACTTTTGTTTTCCATCCACTAAAATATGTCTATAGTTTAGCAAACATCATCAAAAATGATGTTAAAATCTATGAAAATACAAGAATGTTGTCAATCAATAAAAATAATAATTTTATAGTTCGAACCAATTTAGGTTTTATTGAATGCCAATACTTAATATTATGTAACAATTATCCACCATTTATTTTCCCTTTTCTCTTTCCTATTAAAACGCATCTTGAAAAATCAACTATCCAACTATTTAAAGATGAAAACAAAAAATACAATGCAATTAATATTGATAAACACACTATATCAATAAGATTCCACCAAGATAAAAAATTATATTTAACTAATTCGCGAAATTTAAATCAAAAAAGCGAAATAGATGCCAATGATCAACTATATCAATGGGAAAACTATGATGTCATGACTATGGATTATTTACCATTTATTGGTACTATTAAACCTAATTTATTTATTGCTACAGGATTTAATACTTGGGGTATGACAAATTCAAATGTGGCTGCCAAAATAATTTCCCAACAAATTATAAATAATGAAATTAAAAACACGTTTAAACCATATCGCAAACTATCATTGACTTCTATTATCAATATAACTAAAAATATTATTTATAATATAACTGCTTTTATTCAAAGTAAAATTAATAGTTTTGGTAAAGCAAAGCCTATTTGCCCTCACATGTATTGTACATTAGAACATAATAAACTAGACAATACTTGGGAATGCCCATGCCATGGTTCAAAATTCACTAAAGATGGTAGAATTATAAAAGGTCCAAGTACTAAAGAAATTAAAAAGTAAAGATACGCATCTTTACTTTTTTATTGACGATCTTTATCAAAAGAAATTATTTCTCCAGTATTAGCATTTATCTTATATTCATATTCAAAATTATTGTAATTAAATTCAATATCATAAACTTTAATACCATCATCATATTCTTCTTCTCTTTTTATAATATTAACTTGTTCTAAATCTAAATTAGCGTCTTTTAAAACGACATTAATAGCTTCATCAACAGAAATAGTTGTTGTTTCATTATCGCTATTGGGAGTTATTAAAAAATTAGTGTATATAATCTTCCCATCTTTAGCATCAACTTTATACTCATACTCTTTATTATTGTAATATACTTCAACTTCATAATATTTATCATCGATATCCAAATCAATATCTTTAAAATGAACATCTTCTACATTTACTTGCATATCAGCAATTACATTTTCTTTAACCACATTTTTATCAATAAATGCAGTTTTTACATATATATAAGGTATAACCAAAGCCAAAACTATTAAAATTAATACAATTAAAATAACAATCTTTATTTTCTTATTCATCAATTTCTCCTAACTAAAAATTTCTCTCAACATCTTGTTTTTCATTATCATAGTCTATTTCAATAGTAATATGATTAATGTGTTTCTTTTTTAATTTTTTTCTAATATCTTTTTTTATTTTAATAATTTTATTATTTTTTAAATTATGATCTACTACTACATGAAGTGTTATATAATTATTTATGCCATCTAAACTCCAAATATGAATATGATTAATTTTTTGAATACTAGTATTTTCTAATAAATAATTACTAATATCATTTATATCAATCGCATCAGGAATTTTTTCTAAAATAATATTTATTACTTTTAAAATATGTTTACATGCGTGAAAAATAATATAAATCGATATTAAAACAGATAAAATAGGATCAACAACATCAATATTAAAAATTGAAATTAAAATCGCACTAACTAAAACCGCACTCCACGTCAAAACATCTTCCATCAAATGAATGCTAACTGATTCCGAATGAATACTTTTCTTACTATGCGTTTTAAGTGCTGCTATTAAGTTAATAAATACTCCCAAAAAAGCAAATAGAAGCATACCACTATAATTAACTGGTTCAGGATTAAATATTCTAACAATTGCTTCTTTAATAACTAATAAAGAAGTAAATAATAGAATCATCGAAGTAACCAAAGCTCCTAATAGCGAATATCTCTGATAACCAAAAGTATATTTTTTATTAGGCCTTTTAGTAGCAATTCTCTCTAAAAAATATGAAATAAGAAAACTAAGTGAATCTCCAAAATCATGAATTGCGTGTGTAATTATAGCAATCGAATTAGTAAATACTCCTCCAAATAATTCTATAATAGCAAAACTAAAATTTAAAATAAAAGCAAATAAAATATTTTTACTAGTTTCTTTATGCATACTATCACCATTCTAATTATAACAAAAAAAGAGAAAAAATTCTCTCTTTTTTACTATATTTGACACAAATAATTAGCTAAGCTTTACTTCATCATAAGGTGTAAATTCTTTTGTATTAGCATTATATTTGAAAGTTACTTTATATGTACCATAATCATCACGTACATATGTAACTTCAACAGTTGAAATAACATAATTTTCATCCATTATATCATCTGGTGTTATATCAAAGAAACCTAAACCTCTGTTTGTAGTTGCGATATATACAGGATTATATGTTGATCCATCTTTTTTATGTGTCCATCTTACAATTTTATCATTACCAAAAGCATCTTTAAATTTTAAATTTTCAGTTGTGCCATTAGTATAAAAAGCTTCAATTGCTGTAATATCGATATTTTCATCATAATGTTCAACAACTTCTAAGAAATTGTATTCAGTATTAACTTTTCTTACATTATCTTCCTTATCACAATTATTTGTACAATAACTACGTTTTGTTTC
>CALVXF010000030.1 GCA_944368875.1 uncultured Bacilli bacterium | reverse complement strand
AAACAACGAATAGTACAATACTTATAAATAAAGAAGCAATCGTAACACGATATTTTTTCTTATTACGTTTCATATTTTTATAAGCTATTTCACCTTCAACGCCAAACCATTTTACAAAAAATGGTGTCTTTAATTTTTTAGCCTTGATCTTAATATCATCATTTTGACGAATAGCTGTAATTGGACTTACACGACTAGCCATAAGTGATGGAATAAAAGCTGAAATTAGAATAGTTAAAATCATAAAAATAATGGGAATAATAATAAATATTGGATAAGTTGATAAAGTTAAATCATAGGTGAAAACATCTGGTAACAAATAATTGACAAACATAAGTAATAGACCAATGCCAACATAAGCACCTATGATACCTAAAATAATACCAATTACACCTACAACAAAAGCCTCGAAGAAAACAGTATATTTTAATTGCTTTCTAGTTGCGCCAATACTTGAAAATAAACCAAATTGACGTTTTCGTTCCATAACCGAAATCGCAAATGAATTATAGATAACAATAATACAAGCAACTGATATTAAACTTAGAACAATACACATAATAAAATTAATACTATTTATCATATTATCATACTTACTAACACCATAATAAGCTAACAATG
This sequence comes from uncultured Bacilli bacterium, assembly GCA_944368875.1. Lineage (GTDB taxonomy): Bacteria > Bacillota_I > Bacilli_A > RF39 > UBA660 > CALVXF01. The sequence continues at coordinate 10,630 of CALVXF010000030.1, read as the reverse complement.
CATTATTATAATAAATATCATCTTTTTTTATATCTAGATTTAAATTACTAATAAGTTTTTCAGTATTATCATAAGCTTTTTCTGGTTTGTTGTATACTATATAAGCGTTTACATTATCATTATAATCATCTGTTGTATATAAAGCCATTCCTGGTATTTCTGACCAACTATTATCTTCATAAACTCCGGCAATTTTATATGTGTTTTTTTCATTTGTAATCAATCTCTCATTAATTACTAATTCACATTCTTCTTTTAAATCATCACAAACATATTCACTAAGTAAAGGTGAATCACCTAATTTATTACCTTCTAAATCAACACGATAACCTAAATCTAAAGTTATTTCATCACCTATATCAAAATATTCATCTAAATAACTTTCTATAATAATTTCTTTATTATTCTTAGGTAAACGTCCTTTAGTCAAATTAATTGTTTCTAAATAATTTTCATTACCACTAACAACTCTTAAATAATAAAAATAAGTATTTTCTTTTAATGGATTATCAGCATATCCATTGCTAGAAGTAAATTTTACTTCTTTAACATAGCTCTCATTTCTAATAGCATCTAATTTATCATATGGCACTTCTAATTTAACATGATGATTGCCAACATAATCAATCGTTGTTTTAATAGCATTATCGCGAACAGTTGAAAGCAACAATCCTATACCCACCATAAGCGCTGTTGAAAGAATGATTCCTATTATCGTAACAACAGTTCTTTTTTTATTGAGTCTCAAATGTTCAAGCGTTAATTTATTTAATATTTTCATTTCACTTGTTCATCGGAAATAATTTTTCCGTCTTTCAAAGTAATAATACGATCTGCATTAAGAGCTAAATTATGATCGTGGGTAATCATAATAATTGTTTGCTTATATTTCTTATTAGAAAGTTTTAATAATTCCATGATTTCTTGGCTATTTTTACTATCCAAATTACCTGTTGGTTCATCGGCTAACAGTAAAGCAGGACGATTCATAAGTGATCTTCCAATACTAACTCTTTGTTGTTCACCACCAGACAATTCATTAGGTAAATGATTAACACGTCTAGCCAATCCTAAAGTTTTAATTAATTCATCTAAATAGTTATAATCTGGTTTTTTTCCATCCAATAAAATAGGCAAAGTAATATTTTCTTTAACATTTAAAATAGGAATAAGATTATAAAATTGATAAATTAAACCAACTTGACGACGTCTAAAGATGGCAAGATTATTTTCATTTAGTTTATAGACATCTTGATTATCGACAAATACTTTGCCACTAGTCGGTCTATCGACACCTCCTAAAATGTGTAACAGTGTACTTTTACCACTACCACTACTACCAATAATTGCGACAAACTCTCCTCTTTCGACTTTAAAACTTACATCATCTAAAGCTTTAACTAAAGTTTGACCCTTACCATAGTTTTTACATAAATGTTCAACACGTAAAATTTCCATTTTCATCTCTCCTTCATACCCATTATATCTTTTTTATATTACAGAAAAGTGACAAATATTATAACAATTTTGTCACTTTTGCTTATAAAACTTAACGACAAAAGTGGTTCCATTATAAACTATACAATCAATTGAACCACCTTCCAAAGTAATTATCTTATTAGCCATATTAAGACCAATACCAATACTATCTTTGTTGTGTTCACCTTTGTAGAAACGCTTAAAAATATGTTTTAAATCTTTTTTACTAATGCCATCTCCATCATCAGTTATTCTAATTTCTGTATAAATAGGATTATCATGAGAACTTATAATTATTTTACTATGCGTGTGTTCACAAGCATTTTTGATAATATTCAAAAGAGCTTCAACAGTCCAATTGAAATCAACATCAATAACACTATCATCTAAAGCTAATTTTAATTGAATATTTTTTGTTTCAATTAAAACATTAATTGGCAGTAGAGCTTGTTTAACAATATCTTTTACTTTTTCTTTTTTGAACTTTAATTTGACAGTTCCACTATCTAAACGCGATATTTTAAGTAAACTTGATACTAACCACTCGATTCTTTCAATTTGTTTATAGTTTTGTTTTAAAAACTGCGTTCGCACTTTAGCATCTTTTTCATTCATAACGATATCATTAATTGTATACATACTTGTAAGTGGTGTTTTTATTTGATGAGAAATATCTTCTAAGACTTCTTCAATATACTTTTGATTTTTTAGTAACTGTTCGTTTTGTTCACGTAATTTAACTGTAATCTTATAAATATTATTACGAAGATTACTAATAACTCCCTCATCATAATCTTTAATATTAATTTGATAATCACCATTTAAAATATTGTTCATATCATTATCAATTTTGCGAATTTGAAAATAAATTCGAAAGATAATAATTAAACCCAAACCAAATATCAAAATAGTATAAAAAGTTAAAACGAAATCCGTAAATAACAAAGTACTTAAGATAAATATGCTACCAATAATTAGATAGATTTTAAAAAGACCATTTTTAAACATTTTCATCACCTAATTTATAACCTACACCTCTAACAGTAACAATTATTTTGGGATTTGCAGAATTATCTTCAATTTTCTCTCTGATTCTTTTTATATAAACTGTTAAAGCATTATCATTAACATATTCTTCGTTGACATCCCAGACATTAGCAAGAATCTTCTCACGTGTAAAAACAACACCAGGATTTAAAACAAACATAAGAAAAATTTTATATTCCAAAGCCGTTAACATAACATCTTTGTTGTTTTTTAAAACAAGCATACGATTAGTATCAATAGTTAAATCAAATACTTTAATTACATTATGATTATCTTTAGTTGTATATCTTCTAAGTACTGTCTTAATCCGACTAACTAGTTCTTTGGCTTTAAATGGTTTAGTAACATAATCATCAGCACCCATATCGAGTCCCATGACAATACTAACTTCCAAATCATTGGCAGTTAGAAAAATAACAGGTACTTCCTTTACCTTCTTGATTTGCTTAAACAGATCAAAACCATTAATATCAGGTAAATTAACATCTAATAAAACTAAATCAGCTTCTCTAACCATATCTAAACTACTAAGCCCTTGATATGAAGTAAGAATCATAAAACCTTCTTGTTTTAAATAATATTCTAATCCTTGACTAATAGCTTCGTCATCTTCAATTAATAATATTTTAGCCATATAACCACCTAAATTAATTATACACTAATATTAATTATCTTTAAATTACAATTTTGTCATTAATAAAAACGATTAACAAAATATTAATCGTTTACCATAATATGGTTTCTAAGAATTAACACATTCTATATATACTAATGCCTCTTCTATCCATACATTGTTTTTCTCGTCATAAAGAGGAATAAAACTTGTTTCTCCATAAGCAATAGAAGTAATAGAGTGAGCTAGAACCATTTTGATATAGTTATCACCTGTCTCTAATACTTGCCATAAGTTCCCACTATACCATACATAGTTTGTCATTACACTATCTTTTTCACTCTTTGTACCATATACTTTGTTGACTGTTTTTCCATTCACAACAACATTCATCTTGATATGATCTGTATCTTCTTCTATTTTATCTTTTAGTTTACCTACTGTTTTATATGGATTATTATCTCTTCCTGTGTAATAGAAAGATATAGTATTTCCCTTTTTTACTTACGACAACGCTTTCACCCTCCATATCACTTGTATAATTATTTAGCATATCTTTTAAATCCGTCATTGGTACAACCATGGGATTTTCTGTCATTGTTCCATTTAAAACACCATAGAAATATATTTCAGCTGTATGCTCAATATTATCATATGATCTTTCGATTGTTCCTTTTTGACTTTCTTCGATTATTCCCATAATGATTGGTGTTGCGATTAATGAAATAATAGCTAGAACTACTATCACAGCTAGTAATTCTATTAATGTAAAGCCTCGTATAATATTATTTGTTGATTTCAAACTATCTACCTACTTTCTATATATATTATAATAATAAATTTGTCGATTTTTAGATTTTACACTTATAACGTGTAACTTATTTTCAACAATTAAAAAACTAGGCATCTATCCAGTTGCCTAGCGCTTCAAAAGTCCCGCGAATTATAGATCTTGTTGTATCTCCTAAATAGGTCGAAATATTATATCCTATATTAGAAATACTATTATTATAATTCTTTGTTTTACTATCTAAATAATCTTCAATTCGAACATTTTTACCTGCTTGAACATCTTCTTCAAATTGTTTGATAGCTTCATTAGTTAGAACTGTTTGTTTATGTAATTCATATTCATAATAACCTGTTTTTTCAAAAATATATATAGTAGCAAAAACAAAAAATAATAACAAAAGAAAGCTGTTTAAATATTTTACAAATTTAGCGTTTTTCTTTTTCATGTTTCCCCCAAATATGTATGAATAATTTCAGCAATAACTTCTAAAGTATTCATAACTTCACTTACTTTATTATGTTGCCCACCGACTTCTAAAAGAATAATATTAGAAGCTACATCTTGATTATAAATACCATTAACACCACTTCCACCTTTAGTAATAACACCGCGTGATAAAGTAGGATAAGAACTTATAATTAAATTATTTAATGTTTTAGCTAATTCCAAATTTACTTTGTAATTATCGTGATCTACGCCTACAACAAAAAGTACTTTGGCATAACTTTTACCATTTATTTCTGTTGTACTTGCACTTTTACTAAGCGCATCACGATGTAGATCAATAATTAAATCAAATTCATCTTCTGCAAGTGTATCTTCTAGAAAATAGCGGCTTGCTTTATAACTAGCATTATAATCCCATCCATTAGAATTCAATAGATCACTGACGCTTCTTTCTTCGACAACTGTATCGATATTATAATCTTTTAGTTTATCTTGTAAAATATAAGAAGCCATTAAGACATTAGGTGTTATATCATAGTTTTCATAATCCTCAGTACTATATTTTTCTAATTGATGAGTATTATAAATATATACCTTGGATTTTTCAGTTATTATAATTTCTTCAGGCTCTTCTTCTTGAAAGACTTCTTCAACATAATCATAGTGCATAAATGTTTTTAATATTTCAATAGGTTCATGAATATTTAAATCCGTTAAAAAAGTTAGTGTTTTATCAAATAAATTATTACTATTTCGTTCATATTTTTCTAAATAACTAGAATCATCTAATATCATATTAATAAATTCTTCATTTGAAACATCTAATTGGTAATGCGTAATAATATCTAAAGTATATTTACAAGCAAGACCAAAAAATAAGATAAATAGTAATATCTTATAAAACTTCCTACTTTTTCTTTTTCTTTTTAATCGCATTCTATTCATACTTCGATTATATGTTAATTAATCGAAATAATTTGTCGTATTAAGGTTAAAAGCTAAATTAATGCTTGTGCCAATAATTTTAGCTAGAACATCAACAGTTTGATCAATCTCTTTGGGAGTTACAATAAGATTAGAATCAAGTGGTGTTAAAACTTCCATCATCAATGTTTTAATCTCTTCTTTTGTAAGACTGCCTAACATACCTAGTAGAGTTTCTTTTTCTTTTGTATCCATACTTAAATTGTATTTTTTATAATTAGGTAACTTAATTTTTAACTTATGTGATGGATTATTTAGTTCTTTTTTAGTATAAGCAAAATATTGATACATATAATCAATTGTATCACTGACAATTGTAGCTGCATCAACAACTGTTGGAACACCCAGTGCGACAACATCTACTCCTAGACTTTTTTTAGTAATTTCTTTTCTTTTGTTTCCAATGCCACTACCAGGCATAATCCCAACATCATTAATTTGAATTGTATGATTCAATCTTTCTAAAGAGGAAGAAGCTAAGGCATCAATAACTAAAAGTAAATCTGGTTTTAAATCTTGTACTAATAGTCTAATAATATCACTTGTTTCAATTCCTGTCTTTCCCATAACACTAGGCGCAAACGCATATGTTTTTACATTGTCACCACTAAAACCCATTTCAATTAATGGAGCATTAACTAAAACATGTTTTAAAGTAAGAGGTCCTAAAGCATCTGGTGTAGCTTTATCATTACCAAGACCAATAATTAAAACTTTTTGTGGTTGTTTAAAAAAAAGTTTTAATTTTTCTTTTAAAACTTCTATAACTTGTTTTTTTATATTACTATCTGTAATATCACCAAACTCTAAAGTTAAATAATGACCCTCAGCTTTACCTATTTTTAAAGCATCATTTTTTGATATTAAAACACTAGTTGTTTTAATATCGCCATTAATCTCTTCATAAACTTTTGTATCTTCACTAAATTGTTCTTTTAATTCTACAGCTAAATCTGTTCGTAAATTCATTTAATCACCATTAATATTTTGCATAAGAGTGATTTAAGTATACTTATAACAATTAATTTTATGAGGAAAAGAAAGGTTTGTATTGCTTTTTTATTGTTTTTTTGTTAAAATGTTTTATAGCAATTTACAAAAGCGAGGTGAATAATATGCCAAATATGAAAAATGCCGTTAAAAGAGTTAAAATTAATATTAAGAAAAACGCTAATAACAACGAATTAACAGCTAGTATGAAAACTGCTATGAAAAAAGTTGAAAAAGCTGTTAAAGAAAATGATAAAGAAAAAGCAAAAAAAGCTTTAGGTGTTGCGATTAAGAAAATTGATAAAGCAAGTGCTAAAGGTGCGATTAAAGATAACTATAAAGCACGTAATAAAAGTCGTCTTACAAAAAAAGTTAATTCTATGGAGTAATTTATTACTCCTTTTTTTTTACTAATTTATTTGTTATAATTGAAATGGTGATACTATGCAAGGAATGAAAAGATTTTTTGTAGTTCTTATTTTATTATTTGTGTTAGGAATTACGCTTTTATTTCATAATAGAATTGCTTCTTATATAATCGATAATTTTATTTATCGTAAAACTATTGTTATAAACGAGGCAAATCAATATTATAGAGATTATGATTTTAATTATGTTCAACAAACTAATAATTTTTATCCTAAAAACATCCAAGATATTTATAACATTTTTTATACAATCTTAAATAATGGATGGACAGATTTTTCTTTCTTTTGTGATGATTCGTATGAAACTTGTTTAGATGATATTGATTCTCTAACAGAAAATAATGATGCTTTATCAAATATTAATAATTTTGTTCATGTCTATAATAGTTTTGATAAAATCTATATTAATCCGAATAATTTTGGCAAAATTGATGTATCTGTCAAATATGCTTATACTCCTGATTTAATTGAAACAATTAACGATAAAATTGATGAGTTTATTTCTAATAATATTAATGAAAATATGAGTGTAAAAGATAAAATACAAGTTTTTCATGACTATGTTATTGAAAATACCCAATATGATATAGATCGTGCTTATTTAATTGAAAATAATTTAGATGATTCTAATTCTTTATATTCATCACATATTGCTTATGGACCTTTAGTTCAAGGATTTGCGATATGTGGTGGTTATAGTGATGCGATGGCTATATTTTTAGATTACTTAGGTCTTAAAAACTATAAAATCGCAACAAAATATCATGTTTGGAACTACGTAAACTTAGATGATACATGGTACCACATTGATCTTACTTGGGATGATCCAGTATTGAGTAATGGTGAACAAATAATTATGCATAATTTTTTCTTAATTACAACCGAACAATTGAACAACTTGAATACAGAACAACACAATTTTCCAACAGAAATATATTCTGAAACATAAAAAGAGGATCAAATCCTCTTTTTTAAATAACTAATAACTTCATCTATCGTATTATCAAAATTATCATAATCTACATCAAACCACTTAATATCCATTTGATTTTTAAACCATGTATATTGTCTTTTAGCATAATTTCGACTTCTTTTTTTTATCAAATCTAGACATTCATCTAAAGTTTTGCTTCCATCAAAATATGGAAACAACTCTTTATAGCCAATTGGTGTCATAACAGCTTTAGAAAATATTTTATTATCATATATTTTTCTAGCTTCTTGTAACAATCCTTCAGCAAGCATTGTATCAACTCTTTTATTAATCATATTATATAAATTATCTCGTTTAGTCGTAAGTCCAATAAAAATTGTATCATAAAGTAATTTATCTGTTTTAGGCTTTTGACTATATGGTTTATTATTTTCTTGCATATATGCTAAAGCACGTTGCAAACGACGACGATTATTAGGATGAATCGCATTATAAGGATCCAATTTAACTACTTCATTATATAGTTCTTCATCTGTTAAATCCATAAAACTAGTTTTATTCTCTTCATCTTTAAACTTATAATCATATAAAGCAGCTTTAATATATAAACCTGTTCCTCCTACTAAGATAGGAGTTTTATTTTCTAATAATAATTTATCAATAATTTCTCTAGCGTCTTTTTGATAATCATAAACCGAATAATCTTCATCAATATCTTTGATTGACAATAGATGATGTTTAATACCTAACATATCTTGTTGTTTAATTTTAGCTGTTGCGATATCTAAATCCTTATATACTTGTGTTGAATCAGCATTGATTATTTCGCCATTTAAAGTCTTAGCTAAAGCTATACTTAATTTTGTTTTACCTACCCCGGTTGGCCCTGTTATAACAATTACTGGCATATATCATCAGTTATAAACATACTATCGCCAAAACTAAAGAAACGATATTTTAAAGATACAGCTTCTCTGTAAGCGTTTAGTATGTTCTCCTTTCCAGCTAAAGCACTAACTAACATCACTAAAGTTGATTTAGGAAGATGAAAATTAGTTATTAAACAATCAATTGCTTTAAATTTATAACCAGGATAAATAAAAATATCAGTCCAACCACTACATTCTTTAAAAGTACCATATAAATTCATTATTGTCTCAAGTGTTCTAACACTAGTTGTCCCAACACTGATAATTCTTCTATGTTCACTTTTAGCTTTATTTAAAACGTCTGCAGTTTCTTTACTCATCATATAAAACTCACTATGCATCTTATGCTTAGTAACATCTTCGACATTCACAGGTCTAAATGTACCTAAACCAACATGTAAAGTAACATACACAATATTAATACCTTTGGCTTTTATTTGTTCCAATAATTCATTCGTAAAATGTAGTCCTGCAGTAGGAGCGGCTGCACTTCCTTCATATTTAGCATATACTGTTTGATAACGATCTTTATCTTTTAACTTAGAGTGAATATAAGGAGGAAGTGGCATTTCTCCTAATTTATCTAATACCTCATATAAAATACCTTGATAATGAAGTTTAAAAACTCTAATACCTTCTTCTTTTACTTCTACACATTCTGCTTCAAGTAAATCATCTCCAAAACTAATAATAGTTCCTAACTTTACTCTTTTAGCAGGCTTAGTCAAACACTCCCAAATATTAGTATCTGTTTCTTTAAGTAAAAGTAATTCAATATGAGCCTTTGTATCTTTCTTAACACCGTGCAGTCTAGCAGGGATTACTTTAGTATCATTCAAACAAAGAACATCACCTGATTTTAAATAATCAAGAATATTATTAAAATGTTCATGTTTAATGTTTCCACTATTTTTATCAAGAATTAATAAACGCGAAGAATCACGCTTAGTAAGTGGAGTTTGCGCAATCAACTCTTCTGGTAACTCATAATCAAAATCATCAGTTTTCATGAATATCACCTCAACAACAAATATAATAACATAAAAAAACATTTAAAAAAACCTTAATAATGAAATGCACCCCATAGAGTAGACAATAAAAAAAGCCTAATTTAAGGGTTATGATATAATACACTTCCGAAAGGAGGTGTATTTATTATGGCTAGAAAAGGCACACCAATAGATGATTCACCGATAGAGAGCTGGCACTCTCTCCTTAAAAAGGAAACTTTGTACAATAATCATATCACATCTTTAGAAGAATACATAATCTTAGTTAAAGAATGGATAGAATTTTATAATAATGATAGACTTAAAGGTAAAAAAATTGTTAAGAAAAATAAGTATCCTAAAAATAACAAATAAAGGCAAGCTTTATTTGTCATAATATTGTAACTATATAATAAAAATCAAGGGTCTAGATGAACGCACTTCGTTCGCCCTTGATTTTTTAAACTCGGTTTTTTTATGATGTCTACCAAACAGGGTTCACATCATAATAAGGTTTTCTAAAAATAATTTTTATAAATCATTTCAACGTATATGGCGCGGCAGGAGTACCATTACCTCCGGTAATGGTGATATCAGAGATATACCATGTGGCACGCACCCCGACCGCACTCGACGGACTATTGCCGTACAGGCTGCCGTAGTTGTTCACGTCACGGACGTAAGACGCTATATAGGCATTCATTAGCCAATAATAATTACTCATTGTTGGATTTTCTATTTTGGTTTTATCGACAAATGTTTTTGTACTTCCCATATCTATATCGTTTCCACTAAACATCTCGCCTACACTTGGTAGTCCTATATTTCCATTAAACATTGTAGTAGCATTTGCATAGTCTGCTCCCCGTTCATACATTGTCATATTGAAATTACGATTGGTACTATCATAATAATTACTATCTAATGTGTTTTTGAAGTCTGTTAAAGCTCCTGTGTAAATGGTACTACTTGTTGAGAAAGTTGTATCACTTCCAAA
>CALVXF010000029.1 GCA_944368875.1 uncultured Bacilli bacterium | reverse complement strand
AGAAACAACAGATGCTATTACTACTGCTTTAGAAGGCATTAGTGTTTCTTCTATTGATGCAACTGGAATCAAGCCTTGGGCTACTGATCCAGTACAATATTTTGATCAAGTTTATTCAGGTGCATCTGCTTCAGCATTAAATGCTGATGACGGATTAGCAACTGTTGGAATTTCAGGAATTTAAGATGATTGCTTCACCTAAAAATTTTATTGAACAATTTCAAAACTTCATCGAACATATCGCTGGAGTAATGAATGGACTTGTTTCTTCTAAAAAAGCTCAGACATTTTCAGATGCTGAAAAGAAACAAGCTAGAGATAATATTGGAGCATCCAGAATTACAGATGCTACAGCTAGTTCTTCTACTTTACCTGCTGGTAGTTCTGCTACTGCTCAATTATCTATGAATAATGAAACAGGTAAATTAACATTTACTTTAGGTATTCCTAAAGGCGACAAAGGGGATAAAGGAGATAAAGGCGATAAGGGAGATACAGGCGCACAAGGACCTCAAGGAGTTCAAGGACCCCAAGGTCCACAAGGACCTGCTGGAGCAGGTATGGACCCAATTGGTGCTGCTACACTATATTCCAATGAAATATTAATTACAGTAGGTTCAGGCAATATAACTGGTTATTACCCAGCAGCTGTTCGTGATGCTTATGGAAGAATTATTAAAATAGGTAGAGCAGCTTATAGAAATAATTGTAACTGCGACTGTAATAATGATTGTAAGGATTAATATGTTTAAAATTATTGGGGATAACGGGAGTATTTGGTATTATGATGTATTAAATAATAAAGTATTAGATTCTAATGGTATTCAACTTAATCTTTTTCATATTGCTTCTAATCGAGCAATAGCTTTATTTAATGATCGTAAATATCAAAAATTCTTTGATCAGCGTGGTTTAAATAATGCTTTAAAACCAAATGATCAGTTATTTGTTCAAACAGATCAATTAACAGATTTAGTTATACAATTAGGATTAAAATGTGATCTTAATTGTATTTATTGTTCCCAAAAAATATGTTCTCCTGATACTACTTCACGAATTAATTTAGAAAAATTTTTAATTCAATTACGTGAAAGTACAATTAATTTTTCTAATTTACGAGTAATTCAACTTTGGGGAGGAGAACCCTTAGTATATTGGAAATTTGTAAAACAAATTGTAGAGTTTATTCGTGAAAATATTCCTGAATTTAAAGGATATTTTCATTTAACTACAAATGCTACATTACTTGATAAAGAAAAAGTAGAATTTTTTATTAAAAATAATGTTCGTGTTCAAGTTAGTCATGATGGTGTTAATCATAAATTTCAACGTACACTTAATGATTGGCTTGATGATGATAAAAAAGTTGAACTTATTAAATATTTTTTAGGTGAAAAACATATGGGAGATGTAAATATTACATTTGCTCCTATGTTTAATCCTAATATCTTTGATTCTCTTGAATTATTTGAAAAACGAATTCCTGGAGTAAAAATTTGTTGTAGGTCACCTTTACGTTGTGATAGTACAAATGCTCACTTAATGCAAATGTTTTCAGCAAAAAATATTGAAATAGCTAAAACAAGTTTTTATAAACTTTTGACATTGCAACCTGGTGAAAGATTTTATAAGATGACACAGCCTACACGTAGTCGTTTATTAGATCTATGTTGTAATTTAATTTCTGGACGTTTACCAACAGAAATTCAATTTAATTGTCCTGCTAAACAAATGTATGAAATCTGTTTTAATTTACAAGGACAACATATTTTTTTTTTTGTATCATCTGCTTCTATGGGAGTAGCTCATGGTACAATTGATAATATAGCAAATTGTTTTATTACAAAAGCAGAATCAGTAGCCTATAGAACAATGTGTAAAGAATGTTTGTATACACAATTTTGTCAAGGACCTTGTGTTTTATATCAAAACAAGGACGCTAAAATACACTGTAAAAGTACATATTGGTTCTGGGAAGCATGGTTTGCTGCTATTTGGAAAACAATTTTTAATGAAAAACCAATAGAAATATTAAAAGTATAAAATGTATTATCAAATATCTAAACCCATGCCATATAAAATGACAGCAGTTATTGCAGAAAATAATTGTATGGTAGTTAGGATATTAACGCCATGTTTATTACCAGCAAATTCAACTGCATTATTAGATATATTTGATATTAAATCTATTAAAGGACGTTATTTTATTTATAATGAACGTGATTATGTTTGTACTCATGAAATTTATTTAAAAAAACAAAATCCATTATGGAAAGGTGGTAATCACCTCATTATTTATACAACCCCTGATTTAGCTGTTAATAACCTTTTAGCAGTAGCTCGTAAAGAAGATATTAAACATCTTCAAGCTGTAACAATATTTGCAGAAATACTCTGTGCTGATAACAATCAATCATTTAGAGAAGCTGATTGTTTAGTAGTTAATGATCCTAAAGGCGTTTTAATGACAAATTTTGAATATGAAACGCTACCTAATAACATACCATTTGATTTTAAGGTAAATATACAAGCTCCTGATAATGTTATTAAAGAAAGTATATTTAATTTAAATATTTATAAATATTCTTTTTCAGGACAACCTGTAAATTCAAATGAATTAATTGAATGTTTAAGCGGTTATGTTCCTAATCGCATCGTTTTAATAAAAAATGGAATAGCAACAATAAAATGTTCTTCTTGGTTAGTTGAAGATTTTTGTTGTATTATTTTTAATAATGTTAAAAAAATAATAAAGGTTAATCTATGAACAATATTAATTATGCGATAACTGCGGGATTACGTTCAGTAAAAAATGGATGGATTTTTAATTTAATTAAAAGTGCATCTAAACTTACAGTACGAGTATTAATTCCTTTTGAAGAATTTAAAAATAAATATCCTAACGCTGCAATAACTTCAACTATTACAGATAGTGATTTATTAAGTGAGACACTTATTTTTGAAGATATTCGTTGTAATTTTCAAGAATATTCATTATGTTCATTTTCAAAAAATGAAACAGAATACGTATTACTGTATGAAAGCTATATTAATTTAGATGAAATTAAAGATACTGGTTATTGGATAAATGGAAATATAGTTTCAATTTATATGCCAATTATAGGATCGATATTTGAATATCGAGGAATGTATAGTTATATCTTTGCTTTTAATCATTATCAAGATGCATTAATGAAACTTAGTACACAAGCATTAGCTATTAAAATGCGTAGATCGCTAATGGTTGAGTGTATTGCACATTTTGCTATAGATGATAATACATTAGATTTTTCAAATACTCCTGTTGTATTGCATTTACCAAAAAATGTTACAGTAATTACTAATATAGATGATGTTCAAAATGTTGCTGATAATTTTGATATAGATTCTTTATTACCACAATATTCAATTATATGTTCTGATACTATTAATCCAGATCAAACAATAACTGCTAAAGTTAATGCAGAATTTTCTGGAAGAAGTTATCCGACTAATACAGAATTAACTCTTGTAGCAAAAAGCGGATATATTCCTGTTCAAACCATTTCTTTAGTAAATGGTACAGCTTCTTTTAGAGTTTCTTCCATGGGTCTACAAATTGGTGAAAAACTTAGTTTTGATGTTTATGAACATAATCGTTTATGTGCACAAACTCAAATTAATGTAGTTGAACCATGATTTTACATATTATGTTAGGCACTTCCTGTAATTGGAAGTGCCCTTACTGTTTACAGTTAAAACAAGCAGGTTTTAATCAAAAACTTGATAAATATTTCTGTCAACGTTTACAAGATTTTCTTAATGAAAAATCACTTGAAATTGATCGAATTGAGTATTGGGGTGGAGAACCATGTTTGTACTTTAATCAAATACAAACAATAGAAGATACAATTAAAATAACTAAACGTCCTTCACGATTTACAACAAATGGTTCATTATTAACCGATTCAATGATAGAGTATTTAAATGCTAAACATATGCACGTAAATCTTAGTTATCATGAAGGACAGTTATCCGAAAAAGGATGGGAACAGGCTTTGAAGATTAAGAATCTTCATGTTACTTCTCTTATTCATGCTAAATGTTTATCATGGGAACCATATAAACTTAAATGGCAATGGATACAAGAATATTTTGGACGTTGTGTTAATTGGTATATCTATAATCTTTATAATGTTGAAGGAACTAATGGATATTGTTTAACTCATTCTGATATTGATCAATATATTGATTATTTATATAAAATAATGCCTTTTGCTGCTAATGATGTATTCTATCAAATGGCGTTTGATGCATTATTTTCTACTGAATTAAGTAAAAAACATAATTATACGTGTGCTTGTTTTAACCAAGATGTTTTAAGTATTGATACTAAAGGTAATCAATATTTATGTCATCATGCCTGTTCAAATAAATTTAAAGTTGGAAATATTTTTATTAACGGTCTTAGCCAAATAAACATTAATGTTTTAAAACCAAAGTGTAAAACTTGTGAGCTTCGTGATTATTGTCATGGAGGCTGTATGCGTGAAATTAATGACTCTTCATGCTATTTTTTACATAAATTAAATAAACTTAAAGAACAATATTATGCGCTTTAAAATTGTTTCTGTTGATAATAAAGGTTTTGAACATATTTATTATTTAGATAATAAAACGCTTGATATTACAACAGATAAAAATATTCCATTATGTTTACATAATGATCCTCGATTTCGTAATTTAAGTAAAAAATATACACAAATATCTCAAGATGAAATTATTAGTAATGAACCTAAAGAATTACGAATTCAATTAGGGCTTAATTGTAATTATTCTTGTAAATATTGTCATCAACACTTTGAAAATAAATATATACATGAACATAAAATACAATTACCAATACATATAAGAATTAAACAATTTATTAATTTATTGCAAGAAAAAAAGATTAAACCAAAAAATATTGCTCTTTGGGGAGGAGAACCTTTGGTATACTGGAAAAGTATTAAAATACTTGTACCAGCATTACGAAAATTATATGCAGATATACCGATTTATTTTTTAACTAATGGTTCTTTGATTAATGATGATATTATTGATTTTTGTTTAAAATATAAATTAGGTATAACTTTAAGTCATGATGCTCAAGCTTTTTCTACATATCGAAATGATAAAAATCCTTTAGATAACCCTATTATTATTTGTGCTTTAAAACGTTATATATCTGCTATTAATTCTAAAGATTCTAATTTACGTTTTAATATTAATGTAGTTATTACTCCAGAAAATAGTAATTTAAAAGAGATTGATAACTACTTTACAACAAAGTTTGGTTATCCTGTTAATTGGAGTATAGAATCTATTGTTCGATTAGGTGTTGAAGCAAGTTCAATAATAACTCCTTTTTCACTATTAGATGTAAAACAATTATATGATAGTATGCTTGAATTATGTCTAAAAGGTCTTCCATTAGGACGTGGAATTGATCATCATATTTATAAAGCTTTAAATTATTTTATAAATAATGATATATATATCAATCAACACTATCCATGTAATAATTCAAGTAAAGATGTATTAATTACTACTTTAGATGGTACTGTTTTAGCTTGCCATGGTGCTGATGAAAGTTATGCAACTATTGGTCATTTAAACTTTTTAGGTTCAGTTAAAAATACAAAACTTATTCCATGGAAAAACAGAATACAATGTCAAGATTGTCTATTTCTTTTATTATGTAAAGGAGGATGTCCTTTAATGAATGATGAGGATGTTAATGCTGCCTGTCATAATTTAAGGTTATGGTACTTTGGAATATTTAAGTGTGTTTGGTTATTATTATTTAATCAAAATATTCAATCTATTGAACCAATTAAAAATATATAAATTAATTTTTTATTTTTTTGGCAACAAGATCATTGTAAAGAAGCATACGAATCTGAATTAAATCGCATACAATTACCTCCAGAATTACGTTAATTACTTAGAAGTTTATTATAGAAGAATCTATTATGGTTTTAAATAAAACATCTACATTTCAATATGTAACTTCTTTTTCATT
>CALVXF010000028.1 GCA_944368875.1 uncultured Bacilli bacterium | reverse complement strand
TTTATCTGCATCTTGTAATAATTTTGAAGTTACTGGAAGTATTGCTTATAATACAAAGAAATCTTCTATTTATATATCACACATTACTTATTGTGGTGGGGAAGATAATAAATTATATAAAGATATTGAGTGTGTTTTATATGAAAGTAATGGTAATACGAAAACACAAGTTAGTGAATATGATTATAGTGAAGGTGTTGGTATTAGTTTAGAAACATTTTTAGAAACAGTTACTTTTAATGTTCATGATTATACACAAACATGTAAAAATTATGCTGACAATAGTTTATTTTTAGAAATAAATGCTATTGATATGAGTGGAAATAGTGTTTTTTATAAAATACCTCTTACTTTAGAAGATAATTGTAATATATATCATTAAAAAAAACATCTTGTGATAAGATGTTTTATTTTGTTATTTTATTTAAAGTTCTTAATTCTCTAGCAGTCATTCTAATTGTTTGCCCATTGTCCAAAGTTACTTTTTGTAAATTTGGTTTTTGCATATGTTTTGTAGCTCTAAGAGAATGTGATCTTCTATTTCCTGAAAGTGGTTTAGTATTTGTCATTTTTTTTGCCATAATTACCTCCTTGTTTGTTTTTCGCTTTTTTAACTTTACCATATAATCAAATTATTGTCAATATTAATCATATAGTTCGTCTTTTAGTAAATCTAAATTCTCATACATAATGCTCAAATAGTCTTTTTTGGCATTACGTTCTTCACTAGTTATATTGGAAACACTATGAATTTTAGTGACCGCAATATTAGTTTCTTCAACAATCTGTTTAACATAGTCGTTTTCACTATCACTATTTAAAATAAATATTTGCTCAATTGTTCCATTATCAATAAGTTCATTTACGTTAGCTAAAACTTTATCATTTACACTATCTTCACTTAGTGAAATAACATTAATTCCATATTTATCTAAGAACTTAAGAGCGTCGTTAGCAACCACAATCGTTTTTGAATTGGAACTTTCGGCCATTAATCTTATACTGGCATCTAATTTAGAAACGTCAATTTTAAGACTTTCATAATTGGCTTCGATATTTTGTTGTAAATAGTGATTACTTATATATTCTTGTAATCCATTACTAATATTTTGAACAAGCATTAAAAAATTTGAAGGATCAAGCCATAATTCTCTTACATCATATATATATTCCATTGTCATAGAAGCATCAATAATTTTTAAATCATTATTGTAATTAAACATCGGTTGAACATAATCTTTATCTTTGCCTAAGCCATTAAAAATATAAATACCAGCTTTACTATAATCTTCTATTTGTTTATTTGTAAGTTCATAATCAGAAATGGTTACTCCATCAGGATATATACTATAAACAGTAGAATGCTCACCATATAATTTATTAGTAATATATTCTAAAGGATAAACACTCGTATAAATATCAATGTCTTCTAATTGATCACGTTTAAAACAACCACTTAAAGTTATAAGTATGCCACACATTAATCCAATAAAAACTAATTTCTTCATAATTTCCTCCTATTTTTAGGTACGGGATCTAAACCTGATGTTCCCCATGGATTACATTTTAGTATTCTTTTAATTCCTAAGAAAAGACCTTTTATAGTACCATGTTCTTCTAAAGCTTCTATCATATAATTACTACAAGTAGGAATATGACGACAAGCATTGTGCCATGGGCCAGGAATAGCCTGATATATTTTGATAATTTTAATTAATATATATTTCATAAATATCATTATTATTATACTAAAAATAGTTTTATAAGTAAATAAATATCAAAAATATGATATAATGTTTTTGGGTGAGATAATGAAGCTTTTAGATGATTTAAAGATTAATGCAAATAATGAAGAACTTTACATAACCGCACTAACGCATACTTCATATACAAATGAAACTGGTAGTGCTAATTATGAACGTTTAGAATATCTAGGTGACTCTGTTTTACAGCTTGTTATGACAGAATACATATATAATCATTTCCCTGATATGTTAGAAGGAGAAATGTCTAAATTACGTAGTCGCTATGTCTGTGAACGCGCCCTTTATAAGTATTCATTGTATTTAAGATTAAATGACTATTTATTATTAGGGCATGGTGTTGAAGAAAATGGTGGTCGTAGGCGACAAGCAATAGTTGCAGATGTATTTGAATCTTTTTTAGGAGCTTTGTATATTGATCAAGGATTAGAATATGTTAAATCTTTTATTGACAAACACATTATACCTTTAATTGAAAATGAGAAAATTACATTTTTCAATGATTATAAATCAACATTACAAGAATTAGTACAAACAGATCGTCGCAGTTTAGAATACGAGATTATAGCAGAAGATGGTCCTGCACATAATCGTACTTATACAGCTGAAGCAAAAATAGATAATATTATTTATGGTAAAGGGAAAGGGCATTCTAAAAAAGAAGCCGAACAAATGGCTGCTAAAGATGCCTTATCAAAAAGTGTCAATAATCATCTTGAATAATATAATAAATAATAGTAAAATAAATACGAAATTGGAGTGAAATTATGGGAAGAGCATATGAAGTTAGAAAAGCAAGTATTATGAAAACAGGGGCGGCTAAAGGTAAATTATATTCGATGTATGCAAGAGAAATCTATCAAGCTGCTAAAAATGGTGGAACGGAATTAGAATCAAATTATATTTTAAGAAGATTAGTTGAAAAAGCTAAATCTGAACAAGTTCCTGCTGATATTATTAAAAGAGCTATAGATAAAGTCCATAGTGGAATAGATGAGACATATAGTGAAGCTCGATATGAACTATTTGGTCCTGGAGGTTCAACGCTTATTGTTGATTGTTTAACTGATAATGTCAATCGTACAGTTAGTTCTTTAAGAGCTGTTACTAATAAGGCTCATGCTAAAATAGGGGCAATGGGTAGTGTCAGTTATCAATATGATAATCTATGCATTGTTGGTTTTAAAGGAATGACGGATGAAGAAGCTATGGATGCAATGATCGATGCTTCGGTTGATATTGTAGATATCGAATATGAAGATGGCGTTACAACTATTTATGGCGAACCTAAAGACTTGTACGATATTAAAAATGCTATTACAGCTAAATTAGGCGATGTTACTTTTGAAACTGATGAAATCGCGATGTTACCAAAAGAAAGAATTACCTTAACAGGGGAAGATTTAGAATTATTTAAACGCATTTTAACATTATTAGAAGATGTTGAAGATGTCAATCGTGTATATCACAATGTTGCCTTAGAAGACTAGAAATAGTCTTTTTTGCTTGAGTTTACATTTCTTTGAATTTATGATAAAATTATCAAGGTATTTGTTTCTAAAAGAAAGGAGAAAGAAATGAGTAAAATTAAAGTATTTAGTCTCGGGGGACTAAATGAAAGCGGCAAAAACATGTATGTTGTAGAAGTCGATCAAGATATATATGTGTTTGATGCGGGATTAAAATATGCGGATGATTCAATGCTAGGTATTGATTATATTATTCCTAATTACGAATATTTAACATTAAATCAAGAACGCATTAAAGGTATTTTCTTAAGCCATGGTCATGATGAACAAATGGGGGCTATATCAGATATGGTAGTTGATATGCCTAATGTAAAGATATATGGTACGAAATTTACTTTAGAGATGTTAAAACAAGAATTATTAATGGAGAATTTAAGTCTAGATAACTTAGTCGAAATTAAACCATATAAAAAGATTAATTTTGGTAAAAATAGTATTTTTCCAGTGTCACTGACACATTCTATTCCTGATGCGGTTGGCTATGTTTTAAATACTGTTGATGGAGCAATATTTTATACGGGTAACTTTATGTTTGATGCAACTATGTTAGGTAATTATAAAACGGATATTGGTAAACTAGCATATATTGGTAAACAAGGAGTTTTATGTTTATTAAGTGAATCGTTATATGCAGATAAAAGAGGTTTTACTTCACCTAATCATCGTATGCAGTCATCTATTATGGAAGCTTTAAATAAAAATGAAGGACGCATTATTTGTAATGTTTATTCAACTCAAATATATCGTATTCAAGAAATATTTAACGCTATAAGTAAAACAGAACGTCGTGTTGTTTTATTGGGTAGAAGACTTGAAGGTGTTATTAATGATGCGATTGATATGGGATATATTAATTTTGATAAAAAAAGACTTGCTGGGATTAAACATGTTAATGATGAAAATATCTTTGTTCTAATTAGTGATGAACGTGAAAAAGCTTTTTCTAATCTACAGAGAATTATTAAAGGATATGACAAGTTTATCAAATTAAATAGTGATGATACAGTTATCTTAGTATCTCCAATTTATGATGGTAGTGAAAAAAGAGCAGCTGATTTACTAGATCGCTTAGCTCGTATAGGTGTCAACACTATTACTATTTCTAATAAAAAATATTTAGATTTACATGCTTCTAGTGAAGACTTGATGATGATGATTAATCTGATGAATCCTAAATATTATTTCCCAGTTATAGGAGATTATCGTCTTCAAGTCGAAAATGCCAATGCGGCTATTCAAGCAGGGATGAAGGAAGAAAATATTCTTCTTAAATTGAATGGTCAAGTTGTTACTTTTGTCGATGGTAATTTAGTTGAGACAGATGAATTTATCCATGTTGATGATGTTATGATAGATGGTAAGACAGTAGGAGATATCGGCGAACTTGTTATTAAAGATCGCGAAGCTTTAAGTGATAATGGAGTTGTTATTGTGGCTGTTACTGTTGATAAACAAACAAAAAATATTTTGGCTGGCCCAGAAATATTAACTCGTGGTTTTATCTATGTTAAAGATAATGCCGAATTGATTGATGAAGCTGCTAAAATATCAACGGAAGTAATTAAAGAAAATACGAAACCTAATTATATTGATTTTAATAAAGTAAAAAGTGGCATTCGCGATAAATTAGGTAAATACTTGTATAAAGAAACAGAATGTCGACCTATGATTTTAATTGTTTTACAAGAAGTATAAAAATACTTGTCAATTAATAAAATATAGTGTATAATTTATTACGTACTTAAATCTTGGTTTAAAGAGTTCTCGACTTTTTACTCGGATTTATAGCGAATATGATATGAAAGGAGATATATATGGCTTTAAGTAAAGAAGTAAAAGATTCAATCGTTAAAAAATATGCAAGAAGTGCGAATGATACAGGTAGTCCTGAAGTACAAATTGCTATTTTAACTGAAGAAATCAATACTTTAACAGAACATATGAAAGAACATTCTCATGATCATCATTCAAAAAGAGGATTACTTAAGAAAGTTGGTCAAAGAAGAAGTCTATTAAATTATTTAGCAAAGAAAGATATCAATAGATATCGTGCTATTGTTAAAAGTTTAGGTTTAAGAAAATAATTAATAAAAGTAGGCACTCTTTTTTGAGTGTCTTTATTTTGAAAAGAAGGAGTTAAATTATGAGTAAAAAAGTATTTGAATTAGACTTTCGTGGAAGAAAATTAGTTGTTGAAAATGGTGAACTTGCTAAACAAGCAGATGGCTCAGTTTTAGTTAGATATGGTGATACAGTTATTTTATCAACTGCTGTTGTCAGTGAAAAAGCCAATCTTTTATCTGATTTTTTTCCATTGATGGTTTTATATCAAGAAAAATTATATTCGGTTGGTAAAATTCCTGGAGGTTTTATTAAAAGAGAAGGTCGTCCAACTGAAGCGGCAACTCTAGCTGCACGAATGATTGATCGACCAATGCGACCTATGTTTAAAGAAGATTTTCGAAATGAAGTACAAGTTGTCAATACCGTTTTGTCAGTTGATAATGACAATGCTCCTGAACTAGCAGCAATGTTTGGTTCTTCTCTAGCAACTAGTATTTCGCAAATTCCTTTTGATGGACCAATTGCGGGAGTTAAAGTAGGCCGTGTTAATGGGGAATTTATTATTAACCCAACCCCACAACAATTAGAAGAAAGTGATATCGACTTAACTGTTGCCGGAACTAAACATGCGATTAATATGGTTGAAGCAGGAAGTAAAGAAGTAAGCGAAGAAGATATGCTTGAAGCTTTGATGTTTGGTCATGAAGCTGTAAAAGAATTATGTCTATTTCAAGAAGAAATTATTAAAGAAATCGGCAAAGAAAAAATGACTTATGAAAAACTTGAAATTGAAGATAGTCTAAGAGAAGAAATTAAAAAACTTGCTAGTAAACCACTTGATCAAGCAATGCGTATTAAAGAAAAATTAGAAAAATATGCTGCGATTGATGAAATTAAAGAAAATATAGTTAAGAAATATGAAGAAGAAAATAGTGCTTTAGAAAAAGAAGATTTAGCTGTTCTATTAACAAAAGTTAAACTAGTTTTAGAAAGTATTGAATACGATATTTTTAGAGCTATTACAGTTAATGAAAAAACAAGAAGTGATGGTCGTGCTATGAATGAAATTAGACCACTTAGTGCTAGTATTGACTTACTTCCTAGAACGCATGGTAGTGCGGTATTTACTCGTGGTGAAACTCAAGCTCTTGCCGTTACGACCTTAGGGGCTTTAAATGAATATCAAGTTTTAGATGGAATAAGTCTTGAAGCTGAAAAACATTTTATGTTACACTACAATTTCCCTGCTTTCTCAGTTGGCGAAACGGGACGTTATGGTTCTCCTGGTAGAAGAGAAATAGGTCATGGTGCTTTAGGTGAAAGATGTTTAAAACAAGTAATGCCTAGTGAAGAAGAATTCCCATATACAGTTCGTGTTGTATCGGAAATACTAGAATCAAATGGTTCTTCTAGTCAAGCTACTATTTGTGCAGGATGCATGAGTTTGATGACTGCTGGGGTTCCAATAAAAGCACCAGTTGCTGGTATTGCTATGGGCTTAATTACTTCTAGTGATGGAAAAGATTATACGATTCTTACCGATATTCAAGGAATGGAAGATCATCTAGGTGATATGGATTTCAAAGTAGGAGGAACTCGTGAAGGTATTTGTTCTCTACAAATGGATATCAAAATTAAAGGTATAACCAAAGAAATTTTAAAAGAAGCTTTAGCGCAAGCTAAAGAAGCTCGTATGGAAATTTTAGATGTTATGGAAAGTGTTATCGATAAACCAAGAAGTGAAGTAAGTAAATATGCTCCAAAAACAATGATCTTTGAAATTAATCCTAATAAGATTAAAGATGTCATTGGTAAAGGTGGCGAAATGATTACTAATATTATTTTAGAATGTAGTCATGTTACATCTGTTAATGATGTCAATGCTGTTAAAGTTGATTTAGCAGATGATGGTAAAGTAACAATTTATCATATGGATAAAGACATTATTGAAGCAACTGCTAAACGTATTAAAGATATTGCTCGTGAAGTAGAAATGGGTAAAATCTATACTGGTAAAGTTGTCAAAGTTGAAGATTTTGGTTGCTTTGTGGAATTATGGCCTGGTTGTGAAGGATTAGTTCATGTATCACAATTAGATAACAAACGTGTTGAAAAACCTAGTGATATGGTTAAAGTAGGGGATGAGATAGTTGTTAAGGCTATGGATTATGATAAAAAGGGAAGATTAAATCTTTCAAGAAAAGAGGCTTTAAAATAGCCTCTTTTTTATGATACAATGTTAATGGGTGATTATATGTTAGAAGAAAAATATCAAGAATTGATAAACCTAGATTTAGATGCTGGTTATAATTACCTTATGAAATTATCTAATCAAGATAGATATCAATTATTAATTAAATTAAATAATAATCAAAAATATAAACTGCTTGGAGCTTATTTGAAAACTTTAGAGGAAGATAATTTAAAACTCGAACTTGCTAAAGTTTTTCATGATGATAAAAACTGGCTTGATTTAATTAGTTTAGGTCATCTTTTAAATAGTGAACAAGCAAAATATCAAGTTGTAGAAATGTTAATTGATTTAGGATATGCTTATGATGCTGTTGCTCTAGCAAAAACATTTGAAGAAGATGAGTGGAAAGAAAAAACTATCGAAAAAATAAAAAAGCAAAATGTTGTTCAACAAATTGAACTACTTAAGTTAGTAAATGATAATAATTATAAAATTAATTTTATTAAAGATTTGATTTCTCATGGAGCATTTAATTTGTCTTTAACAGCTTCCGTTGTTTTAGATAATGATGATGCTAAAAAAGAAATTATGGCTCTTTATAAAGAAAAAAATTTATGGCAATTATATAAAAATTTAGCTGTGACTTTGACAGATGATAATAATAAACTACAAGTAATAGATAAACTATTAAAGGAAGATATAACTTATGCTCAAGAAGTAGCTTTAACTTTAGAAAAATGGCCAAATAAGATGTATTTTTTAGAAAAAATAGCCTTAAATTGGCATCAAGCTGATATATTTATTGATAACTTAATTGATTCTAATGAATACGCTTTAGCTATAAAATATATTTATTATAATGCTATTACAAAAGAAAATTATAGAGAATATTTTAAAAGAGTAATAAAAGAAAAGTTAAAATTACTTGATCGTTCAGACTATGCTCTTATTTATGAAAAACTAGAGCCCTTAATGCGCGAATGCTTTGTCAAAGAAAAAGATTTAAAAGCTGAAAATATTGATTATATGATCAAGCATTTTGGTTATGATGTTTTTAAATATATCGATAGTAAAAATATAAATCAATTATTAAATATTCCAATAAATGATTTAACTAAAATATATAATCTTTTAAATACCGAATCTTTAAATGAAGATGATGTTAATAATATATATAATAGTTTGCTTCAAAAGGAATTTACACTTCAATCTAGAGATATTCGTAATACTTTTAATCGTTTGAAAATATTAATTAATGAATCAGACCAAAATAGTCTAAATGAAGAATTACACCAAATAGTTGAAAGAATTGATTTTATAGAACTTTTAAATAATAAAGTTTTCCAGCAACAACTTAATATTAATGGTTATTCTCTAAAAAGTGAAGATAATCTTTTATTATTTCTTCAAAATCTATGTTTAGATATAAAAATAAACATCACAAGTGATAAGCAAAATAAATATGATCTGTTAAATAGTATTACTAATTTTTATATCCAAACACTTCGTGAAGAACATGTGAGAGAAGGACTTCTACATAAAGAAGAAAATTTATGTTTAAAACAGACACCTAATAAAGATAAACAGATTAAAAAAATTTTTGAAAATAGTAGTGTTGAACAAATAAAAAAAGTTCTAGCTCGCCTAAATTGCGATAACTTGAATATAAAGCAAATACAATTATTAAATAGTGATGACATTTTAAATGCTTGTTTGCTTTTTAAGAAAAATCCTCAAAACTATAATAATTCATCGATAAGTAAAGCTGAGCTAGCTAAAAACTATTTGAATACTTTTAATACAATTTTAACGGAAGCATATAATCAAAGTTTATTAAATCAACTATATTATAAAAATGATATATTAGATTCTGTTTTAAATAATACTAATATATGTTATTATGATATTTTGTGTAATCTCAATTATCAACAGATTAAAGCAAATCTTTTAGATAATGACGAAGCATTTGTAAACTTTAAAAAGCTTTTAGATAAATATAAAATAACATGTTGGAATGATACATTTAATCCTATACTTAGAAAATTAGAATACGATGTAACACCTGGTGATATTGCTAATTTAGTCAATTTTAGCGATGTGGTATTAAATCGTGTGAATGAAGTCAAAAACCCAGTTGTTATTTTAAACGAAATTAATATGTTGAGTTCTAAAGGATTAATTTATAAAAACATATTTAAAGTAGATAATTATCAATATTTGAGTTCTAATCCTAATCCTAATCCATCTTCTATGAGTAGGGAACTTAGAATAACAAAAAGTTTGGATTTATATAAAAAGATGTATAAACGTACATCTATAACTATTCCACCTTTAGAAAGAGTTTTTAAGGCAGAAACTGATAAAGAGATTAAAGTTACAACCGGAGATATTTTTAATCCCATTAATTTAACATTAGGTGAGCGAACTGGTTCTTGTATGCGTGTTGGAGGAGTAGGAGAATCACTTCTTAATTTTTGTTCAATCAATCCTAGTGGTTTTCATATTCGTTTTGAAGATAATAAGTCTGGTGAACTTCTTTCTAGAGTCAGTGGGTTTCGTAATGGTAATACAGTGTTTTTAAATGAACTACGCGATTCGCTAGATCAAAAATTTAGTAATAAGGATATAATAAATGCTTGTGAAGAATATGCTAAACAACTAATTATAGAAACAAAAGATAGTGAAAAACCAATTGAAAATGTTGTAGTTTCTAATAAATATGCTATGAGTGTGATGACTTCACGATTAGTTAAACTAAATGTTGATGATATTAAAGTTGGTTTTGATGATTTTTATACAGATATAAATCAAAATGGAATTGTTTTAGCTTCTACTAATAATAAAGAATTAGTTCCAATTAAATTATATAGTGATATGCCTTTATATGATGTTAGAAGGCAAAAAACAAATGTATATTTGAGTGACTATAGTGCGACTAACGCTGTTAATAAAGCAATTGTTTTAGATGCGGTTTTGAATGATCAAAGTCCAACCGACTGTTTGTTTGTTGATGATGCGGTTATATCTTATATCGGTGAAGACTGGTATTTATATATTGATAGTAATTATGATATCAAAAGCAAAATATTTAGCACTATTTCTGCTGAACGTTATAAGTATGCTA
This sequence comes from uncultured Bacilli bacterium, assembly GCA_944368875.1. Classification (GTDB taxonomy): domain Bacteria; phylum Bacillota_I; class Bacilli_A; order RF39; family UBA660; genus CALVXF01. The sequence goes on along the minus strand of CALVXF010000028.1, from coordinate 12,759 downwards.
TAAAGGAATTAAATGCATCTTATGAAATTGTAAAAACATTTATTAATAGTGAAAAACATTTGTCTGAGGAGGGACGACATGTTAAATAAAAAAGAGGGGATAGTTAAAAAGTATAATGGCTATCATGGAATAATACTAGCTGGTAGTCGTGAATATTTGTTTTTTAATCATGATATTCATGACAATCAAACAATTAACGTTAATGATATAGTAGAGTTTATTGAAGTTATTCATGATAATGAAAATGGTCTTACTTATAATGCTTGTTTTGTGAAGCGAAAAAATAAAAACACCTAGGGTGTTTTTATTATTCTTCACTATTAGTATTTTCTTTAATTGTTGTATAATTTTCATTTAAAATTGTGTCTTCGATTTTTAAATTATATTTTTCACGGATTTTAATCCATAGTTTATCAGATAAACTAGTATCATCTGCAAAAGCTTCTTCACATAAGTTTTCTTTAATTGTATCTAGAGAATCTTCTAAACTAGGTTTTTCTTTTTGATCAACTTTTAAAATAACATGGTAACCATAAGGACTTTTAACAGGTGTAGCTGAATAGTCATCATTAGCAAGTTCTAAAGATGTATTGAAAAAATCATCGCCATAATCACTGACATCTTGTTTTGTAAAAGAACTTAATAAACCTTCATTTTCTTTATTTGCATCATCAGATGAATATTCATTAACTGCATCAGCCCAAGTAATTTCTTCATTGTTTAGTTTAGTAATTACTTCTTCAGCTTTATTTAAGGCTTCTTCTTCAGCTTCGTCTGTATCTTCACTAGGTGTTATTAAGATATGTTTAACTGTAAGCTCACCATATATTTCATCTTCATAATATTTATTGATTTCATCATCACTCAAATTATCTTTATAATAATCTTCAGCTACTAATGTTTTCTTATAATCTAAAATAATATCTTCTTTAAACTCTTCTTCACTACTATAGCCAGCATTTACTAAATCAGAAGTAAAATCATAACCATATGCTTCGTATTGAGCCTTGATACTAATTAATTGATTATTAGCGTATGTTTCAATTTCTTCAGTTGTTTCATATTCTTTATTAGCAATAAATTCATCTATTAAATTAACCAAAACAGAAGCTCCACTAGCATCTTTCAATTCTTCATATAAATCCTCAGCTGTAATATTATATCCATCTATAGTCGCAACAATATCACGACCATCTTGTAATTTGGCAGTTTTGACACAACCACTAGTTAAAAGTATAATTCCGCTTAAAACTATTGTTAACAATTTTTTCTTCATGTATATTCTCCTCTCGTAATACAAATAATATTATATAAGAAAAAACTAAAAAAAACAATATCTTCCTAAAGTATTCACATAATTTTCATTTCACCATAAAATATACTATCAAGACATAAAAAGGAGGAATGCTTATGTGTAATACTGGTGTATCAGGCGCAGCTATAGTACTTGTATTATTTATTTTATTAATAATTATACTAGGTGCTTATATCTAGTAGAAGGAGGTGTTTTAATTGGCTTGCAATGAAAAACCAACATCTATTAATAATGGTTGTTGCACACGTAACACCAACGCAGGATATATAATTATTATTGTATTATATATTTTACTAGCGATTATTTTAGGTGCTAGCATTTGGTAAAAAGAGGATGATCCTCTTTTTTTAATTTTATGAAATTAAAATTTTAATATGTTTAACATAATTTTACAAAAAAAAGTCCAAAAAGTATTTACAAATGGGGGATAAATATATATAATGGTGGTAGCGAGTGTACAAAAGTGGTATAAAGTGGGTGGTAATATGTTCATGGGTGAATATCATCATACGTTAGATAACAAAGGAAGATTAACTATTCCGTCTAAAATCCGCTATGAATTAGGTGAAACATTTGTTATTACACGTGGTATTGATAAATGCTTATTTGTCTATCCTAAAGAAGAGTGGAACAATATTATTTCCAAATATAAAACTTTACCTAATACTAAAGATGCTCGTAACTTTATGCGTGTTTTTTTAAGCGGAGCTTCCATTTGTGAATTTGATAAACAAGGACGTATTAATATATCTAGTCCTCTTATTAATTATGCCGATTTAACAAAAGAATGTGTTATTATTGGCGTAAGCGATCGCTTAGAAATATGGAGCATGGAAAACTGGCAAAAATTTATGGAGGATTCAGAAAGTAATCTTTCTGATATTGCTGAAGAACTATTCAACAATAATTTAAATATTTGAGGTATCTTATGCATAAAAGTGTTCTATTAAATGAGGTTTTAGAATACCTCAATCTAAGAAAAGATAGTCTTGTTGTCGATTGTACATTAGGTTATGCAGGACATTCTAGTGAGATTTTAAAAGTGATTAGTGATGGTTATTTATATGCCTTTGATCAAGATAGTCACGCTATTAGTTATAGTTCTCAAAAACTATCAGCTATTGATAGTAATTATAAGATTATTAAAAGTAATTTTTGCTATTTGAAAGAAGAATTAAATAAATGTGGTGTTTCAACAGTTGATGGGATTTTGTTTGATCTTGGTGTATCTAGTCCACAATTAGATGAAGCAAGTCGTGGTTTTTCTTTTCATCAAGACGCTAAATTAGATATGCGTATGGATCAAAATCAAGATATTAGCGCATATGAAGTTGTCAATAATTATGAGTATGAAGAATTAAAAGATATTCTGTTTAAATATGGTGAAGAAAAGTATGCATCAAGTATTGCTAAAGGAATAATCGCATCACGTCCTATAACAAATACATTGGAATTAGTTGAAATAATTAAAAAACATGTTCCAAGTAAATATGCCAGAGAAAAACATCCAGCGCGTAAAACGTTTCAAGCTATAAGAATAGAAGTGAATAACGAACTTAATGTTTTGGATTCTGCTTTGCGCCAAGCGTTAGAATTGTTAAAACCAGGTGGACGCTTGTGTGTTATTACTTTTCATTCATTAGAAGATCGTATTTGTAAAAGTATATTTAAGGAATATAGCACTTTAGATGATAATTTAAAGAAGATGCCTATTGTTCCTTTGGAATTATTACCTAAATATAAAGTAGTTGCGAATATTAAACCAACTAAACAAGAACTTAAAGAAAATCCTAGAGCGCGAAGTGCTAAATTACGAGTTATCGAAAAAATAGAAAGGTAGATGTGTTACATGCGTGCCAAGAAAAAAGTAAAAATTACCAAGGGTGAAAAACTATTATATAGTGCAGCAGTAGTTTGTTTTGTTGCTACATTTGTTGTGCGTATTTTCTTTGGCGCTAATGTAGGGGCCTTAGGAATCCAAGTTGAAAAACTAAAAGTTGATCTTAGTGATCAAGAGAAAAAAAATGAAAGTTTAACAATGAAAGTAAACGAATTAACTTCTTTTTCTAAAGTCGATGAGGTTGTCAAAGAAATGGGTTTAGTGTATAATTATGAAAACATCGTTAATATAGATAAGTAAGAGGTGTAATTATGAAAACAAGAAATGCAAACAGAAAGTGGCGTACGCCAAAATATGTTTTTGTGTTATTTCTTGTTTTTATTGTGGTTTTATATGGACAATTGTGTTATTTATCATTAAGTCCTAAAGTTTATGGTATAGATATGGATCTTTTTGCAGCTAATCGTAATACTGTAAAAAGTATTTTACAAGCTGAAAGGGGAACAATTTATGATAAAGATGGCAATCCTCTAGCTATTAGTGTAACAACTTATACATTAATTGCATACCTAGATGAAAGTCGCACAACTGATGATGATAATCCTCTCCATGTTGTTGATAAAGAATTAACTGCTACTAAATTATCTGAAGTGTTGGGACTTACTTATGAATATATATACGATCGTCTGCAACAAGATAAATACCAAGTTGAATTTGGAATTGGCGGATCTAATATTACTGAATTAAAAAAAGATGAAATTAAAGCTTTAGGTTTACCAGGTCTTGATTTTATCGAAACGACTAGTCGTAATTATCCTAATGGTGATTTTGCTTCTTATATTATAGGTTATGCTAAAAAATATCAAAGTGAAGAAACAATCAATGGGCTTACTAATAGTCTTACAACGTTGGTTGGCGAGTTGGGCATTGAAGGAAAATATAACGATTTATTAACGGGAACTAATGGTTATTTAGAGTATCAAAAAGATCGCAGTGGTTATCGTATTCCTGACACTGAAGAATTAAGAACAGATGCAATTGATGGTTCTGATATTTATTTGACAATAGATAGTGGTATTCAGCGATTTGCGGAGTCGGCTATTAAAGATCTAGAGAGTGAATATAATCCTAAATGGAGTTTAATTGCGGTTATGAATGCTAAAACAGGAGAGATTCTAGCAAGTTCTACTAGTCCTTCTTATGATCCTAATGATTTAAATACGATTACAAGTTATGAAAATCCTTTGGTTTCTTATAGTTATGAGCCGGGTTCTACGATGAAAATATATACATATATGTGCGCTATTGAAAAAGGTACATATAATGGAAATGAAACATATACTTCAGGTAAATATGTTATTGGGGAAGATACTATTTATGACTGGAATAAAAAAGGTTGGGGCGACATTACTTATGATTTAGGATTTGCTTATTCTAGTAACGTAGGTGCTATTAATATTGTTAATAATTTTATTAATAAAGGAGATCTTCGTGATTGCTTAGAAACATATGGTTTTGGTTCTAAAACAGGTATTCAATTATCAAGAGAATTAAGTGGAACTATTAATTTTAATTATCCAGTTGAAGTTGCAGCAGCGAGTTTCGGACAAGGTATTACAACAACACCAATTCAACATCTACAAGCTTTGTCTATTATAGCCAATAATGGGAAAATGGTTAAACCACAAATTGTATCTAAAATAGTTGATTCACAAACAGGAGAAGTTACTTATGAGGCAACTGTTGAATATAGTTCTCAATTAGTAAAAGAATCGACAACGCAAAAAATACGTGATTTAATGCACGAAGTTATTTTAAATAATGATGCCAATGCAGCAACAGGAACACTTTATCGTATCGATGGGGTTGATTTAATTGGTAAAACAGGGACAGCCCAAATTTATTCTAATAGTAAAGGTGGCTATTTAACTGGTGAGCAAGATTATGTTTATAGTTTTGCGGGAATGTTTCCTTATGATGATCCTGAAATAATTATTTATGCCGCTGTTCAACAACCGACACATGGTAAAGGAACAGGTGTTTCTAAAGTTGTTAAATCAGTTGTTCAAAGTATACTTAAATATTATAATATGGATGATAGCGATGATAATGAAGAAGAAAACAAAACTATTACTATATCATCATATTTAAATCAAAATATTGATGAAGTTGCTTCTACTTTAGAAAGCAATGGTCTAGAAGTAATTCGTATTGGTGATGGTAGTAAAGTAGTTGCCCAATATCCTGTAAGTGGTACTAATGTTGTAGCTCAAGATAAAGTCTTCCTAGTTAGTAATGGGACAAATCAACAATTACCAAATATTAAAGGATGGTCACGGGCCGATGTTATAACGCTTGCTAATCTATTGGATTATGATGTTGTATTTGAAGGATATGGTTATGTTTCGAATTACACATTAAAAGATGATCAGTTAACAGTGGTTTTAAGCAACAAATATAATATATCTAGTGATTAATAAAAAATATATTTCATAGTATATTTTTTATTTTTTAACATAAATTATGAATATGAAAAAAGTAATTTTTAAAATTATATTTATTATTATATTGGGATCTCTAATGCATTTTGCTTATGAGTGGAGCGGTAATAATTTTTTTGTTGGTCTATTTTGTCCTGTTAATGAAAGTATTTTTGAACATACTAAAATGATATGGATTCCAACTTTTGTATATTTTTTATTTGAAAAAAATAAAAATTATTTATCTTTTTTTTATAATCTTTTTATAACCAGTAGTTTCATTATTATTTTTTATTATACTTATTCAGGGATTATTGGCCAAAACTATTTAATTATTGATATTTTAATTTTTATAATTGCTGTTTTATTAGGTAATTTAATTAGTACTAAAAACAATTATGATTTTATCGGTAGTCTTTTTTTAGTTTTAATATATTTTTTAGTTGGTATAACAATGAGTATTAAACCACTTCATATTCCTCTTTTTGAAGATCCTCAAAATCATACTTATGGTATTTATAAATTGCCATAAGTTTTTTATGTGAAATTTTTGTGAAGATAATTGACAATAGTTTATATAGAAACTATAATGTAGTAGTGATAGTTCACATGTAAACTATTTGAGGTGATAAAAATGAATGAAAAATCTTTTGATAAATTACTTTATTTATTGAAAAAATCGAAAGATGATTTTGACAAAACGATTGAAAAAGTAGCACAGAAACATGGTGTTACTAAAGCAGAAGCTGATGTTCTTTTATTTTTTGCTAATAACCCTAACTTGGCTAATGCTAAAGATGCGGTTTTATCTCGTGGTTTTTCTAAGTCATATGTATCTCAAGCATTAAAAGCCTTAGAAGAAAGAGGTTATATTTCGATTCAAGTAGAAGAAACGGATAAAAGATATCAGCATATTATAATTAATGAGTGTGCTTTGGCTTTGATTTCTGAATTACAAAATGTTCAAAAAAAACATCTATTATCTTTAAATAAAGATATCGATCCAGAAGATTTTAAAGCATTTATGAAAGTCATGGTTCAAATAGTTGATAATATGTTAGAAGGGAATGAAAAAGATGCTTAAATTATTTAAAAAATTTAGTAAAACAGATGTTATTGCTATTATCATTTGTTTTATATTAATTGTCTTACAAGTTTGGCTAGATTTACGAGTTCCTGAGTATATGTCAGAAATAACTCGTCTTGTTCAAACTGAAGGAAGTAGCATGAGTGATATATTACTTCAAGGTTTTTATATGTTGTCTTGTGCTGCTGGTTCGCTACTTTCAGCTGCGATAGTAGGGTATTTAGCTAGTGGTATTTCCGCAAACTTTTCAATGAATATTCGCAGTCAAATATTTAACAAAGTTGAATCTTTTGGAATGCAAGAGATTAGAAGTTTTTCAACAAGCAGTCTTATAACTAGGACAACTAATGATGTTACTCAAATCGAAATGCTTATTTCCATGGGACTACAAATGCTTATTAAGGCGCCTGTAATGGCTGTTTGGGCGATTTTAAAGATTCTCAATAAAAGTTGGCAATGGAGTGCTTTAACTGGGGTTTTTGTTTTTATTTTGCTTACTACGATTTTAACTATTATGTTTATTGTTATTCCACGTTTTGAAATTGTTCAAAAATTAATTGATAGAATAAATAGTGTTGCTCGTGAAAACTTAACTGGAATTCGTGTTATTCGTGCTTTTAATGCTGAAGAATACCAAGGTGAAAGATTTGAAAAAGTTAATCAAGAATTGACAAAAACGCAACTATTCAATCAAAGATGCTTTGCTTTATTAAATCCTGTTATGATGTTTATTATGCATGGTTTAAATTTAGGGATATATTTAATTGGTGCTGTTTTGATTGATCAAGCAATGATGCTTGACAAAATAACTTTGTTTAGTGATATGGTTGTCTTTTCAAGTTATAGTATGCAAGTAATAATGTCCTTTTTAATGCTTGCTATGATATTTATGATGTGGCCACGTGCTGAAGTAAGTGCGAAACGTATTAATGAAGTCTTAGATGCAGATATCAGTATTAAAGAAGGAAATTATACTTTTAAAGATAAAAAAGAAGTAGGGACTGTGGAATTTAAAAATGTTTCATTTAAATATCCCGATGCTGATGAGTATCTACTTAAAAATATTTCTTTTAAAGCTGATAAAGGACAGACAGTTGCTTTTATTGGTTCAACGGGAAGTGGTAAATCAACTTTGATCAATTTAGTGCCACGTTTTTACGATGCGACTGATGGAGAAGTACTTGTTGATGGTGTTAATGTCAAAGATTATCAAAGTGAAACATTACATAATATTATTGGTTATGTTCCGCAAAAAGCTTTTATGTTTACGGGAACAGTGACTTCTAATGTTAAATATGGCTCTTGTGGTAAAGAAATTACTTTAGATAAAGTCAAAGAAGCAGTAGATGTTGCACAAGCAACTGATTTTGTAAGTAAAATGGATGGTACTTATGATGCACATATTGCGCGTGGTGGTACAAATGTATCTGGTGGTCAAAAGCAAAGATTATCAATTGCTCGAGCTATAGCGCGTGATCCTGAAATATATATTTTTGACGATTCATTTAGTGCTTTAGATTACAAAACCGATGTTGTTTTACGAAAAGAATTAAAAAAATATACTAAAGATGCAACTAGTTTAATTGTAGCTCAAAGAATTGGTACAATTATGAATGCCGATAAAATTATCGTTTTAGATAAAGGTGAATGTGTAGGTATTGGCAGTCATAAAGAATTACTAAAAAAATGTGATGTTTACCGCGAAATAGCGTTATCACAACTTTCAAAGGAGGAGTTAGAAAATGCCTAGACCTGGTGGAATGCAAGTAGCCCAAAAATCAAAAGATTTTAAAGGTTCAATAAAAAGATTAATCACTAATTTAAAACCATGGCGCAAGCTATTAATTCTTTCTTTAGTATTAGCTATGATAAGTGCTATTTTATCACTTGTTGCTCCTAATTATATATCTGATTTAACAGATACTATTACAGAAGGAATAAAACCAAATATCACTGAGACAACATTTACAGATATTATGCAAGATAGTAGTATACCTTTAGAAGATAAACAAGAATTACAAAAGATGTTAACTTCCTTAGGCGAAAATCCTACAGAAACAGAAGTGTTAGAATTAATAGATGAATTACCAAGCAGTATCTATGAAAAAATAAAACCAACGATTGATATGGAAAGAATTAAAAACATTGGTATTTTCTTAGGCGTTGTCTATTTAATTAGTGTAATATTTAGCTACATTCAACAATATGCTATGACGACGATATCTAACAACTTCGCTAAAAACTTACGATCAAACATAAGTAAAAAAATCAATTTATTACCACTTAGCTACTTTGATCATAATGAGATGGGAGATATTTTATCAAGAATTACCAACGATGTTGATACGATTGCCCAAAACTTAAATCAAAGTCTTGCTAGTTTAGTAAGTAGTTTAACTTTATTTATTGGTTCTATTATAATGATGTTTATCACTAATTGGATTATGGCTATAACAGCTATTGTTTCTAGTTTATTAGGTTTTGTCTTCATGGCTATAATTTTAAATAAATCTCAAAAATACTTTATTCGAAGACAAGAAGAATTAGGAGATTTAAATGGTTATATTGAAGAAATTTATTCTGGACATCAAGTAGTTAAAGCTAATAATGGAGAAGAACAAGTATATAAAGAATTCGATATATTGAATAAAAAACTATTTGATTGTAATCGTAAAAGTCAATTTCTATCAGGTTTGATGCAACCATTTATGTATTTTGTTGGTAACTTAGGTTATGTCGCGGTATGTGTAGTAGGTGCCCTTCTAACAATGAATAATATTATTTCTTTTGGTGTTATTGTGGCTTTTATGATCTACGTTCGATTATTTACGAATCCATTAACCCAAATTGCTCAAGCTACAACATCGCTACAAACAACAGCTGCTGCTAGTGAAAGAGTATTTGAATTTTTAGATGAAAAAGAAATGCCTACAGAAGAAGAACAAACTAAATATTTAAGTCCGGCTAAAGTTAGAGGAATTATCGAATTTAAAAATGTTAAGTTTGGTTATGATAAGAAAAGAATTATTATCAATGATTTTAGTGCCAAGGCAAATCCTGGTGAGAAAATCGCTATTGTAGGTCCGACTGGTGCGGGAAAAACAACGATGGTTAATCTTTTGATGAAGTTTTATGATATAAATAGTGGCGATATTTTAATCGATGGTATTTCAACTAAAAAACTAACACGTGCTAATGTTCATGATTTATTTGTCATGGTTTTACAAGATACATGGTTGTTTGAAGGAACAATTAAAGACAACTTAAAGTTTAACAAAAAAGATGTCAGTGACGAACAAATATGGGAAGCTTGTAGGGTAGTTGGCGTTGATCACTTTATTAAAACTTTACCTGGTGGCTTAGATTCTGTAATCAGTGATAATGACGGAATTAGTCAAGGACAAAAACAATTATTGACAATTGCTCGTGGGATGATTGAAGACTCACCATTCTTAATTCTAGATGAAGCAACTAGCAATGTTGATACGCGAACTGAAGAGTTAGTTCAAAAAGCAATGGATAAATTAACTGAAGGGCGTACTTCATTTATTATTGCGCATCGTTTATCAACCATTAAAAATGCTGATATGATTTTAGTTATGAAAGACGGAAATATTATTGAGCAAGGAAATCATGATACTCTTATGGCTAAAAAAGGATTCTATGCTGATTTATATAATTCGCAATTTAAAAAAGATTTTTAAGCAACTTCGGTTGCTTTTTATTTTGATTGACGAATATAATAGTAAATGATAAGATTATTTTAGGAGGTTATTTATGGATTTGTTGTTATTTTTAATTATTGCGGTTGTTGTAATATTTGTGCTATCAGTCAAACAAATTAATGAATATGAAAGAGGAGTATTATTTACTTTTGGGAAGTTTTCAAAGATTTTGAATCCTGGTTGGACTATTGTTATACCAATTATTCAGTTTTATAAGAAATTAGATATTCGTACCAAAGCTGTTGATGTACCTGAACAAGATGCTATTACCAAAGATAATGTTTCTATTAAAATCAATGCCGTTGTATACTACAAAATATTTGATGCCAGTAAAGCAATATGTGAGGTTGAAGATTATTACTATGCTGTTGGTCAATTAGCCCAAACAACTATGCGTAATATCGTTGGAGCAGTTACGCTTGATGAATTATTGACAGAAAGAGAAAAAATATCTTCTAATATTTGTGAAGTTATTGATAAAGCAACTGATCCATGGGGCATTAAAGTTGAAAATGTAGAACTTAAAGATGTTGCTTTACCTGAAGAGATGAAACGTGTTATTGCTAAAGTAGCTGAAGCAGAACGCGAAAAAGCAGCTGTTATAACAAAAGCCGCAGGAGAAGTAGAAGCCGCAGAAAATTTAAGTAAAGCCGCTAATATGATGGGTGCTACTCCTGGTGCTTTACATTTAAGAACTCTTTCTACTTTAAACGATCTTAGTAGTGATCAGTCCAATACAGTAATATTTGCTATTCCAATCGAAGTTTTAAAAGCATTGGAAGGTTTTAATAAAAACAAATAATTACTACTAATAATAAAAAGAAGATTTTTCTTCTTTTTTTGTTGCTATTTATATTTTAATAAATAAGGGTTTGTAATCATATACTTAGATGGGTGAGTATATGTTTTTTAAAAATATACATGTCAAAATTAAGTTAATTACTTTATTATTCTTTCTTCTTTTTTTAATTATAACTATTAGAATATTTTATATCCAAGTAATTCAGTATGATTTTTTAAATAAATATGCTTCTAGTTTGTGGAGTCGTAATTTACCAATAGAGGGTAATAGAGGTATTATTTATGATCGCAATGGAGTTGTTTTAGCTGATAATATAACAACTTCATCTTTAGTTTTCATTCCCAATCAAATAGAAGATCCCGAATATGCTGCTACGAAAATAAGTGAAATATTAGGAGTTAGTTATGATGATATGTATGAACATATAACTAAATCTACTTCGATGGAACGAGTTCATCCGGAAGGCAGAAGATTATCATATGAGGTTGCTGATGCGATAGCTAGTTTAAATATCAAAGGAGTTTATTTGGTTAAAGAAAGTAAACGAAATTATCCATATGATACACTTCTTTCTCATACTTTAGGTTTTGTGGGAATTGATAATCAGGGGTTAAGTGGTTTAGAGTTAATTTATGATAATTATTTGACTGGTGAATATGGAGCAATTAAATACTATAGTGATGCCAAAGGTAATAGATTAGAATTAAGTGAAGAATATGTCAAACCACAAGATGGAGTCAATATTACTTTAACTATTAATTATGAAATACAAGAAGCCTTAGAAAGGGAACTTGACAATGCGGTTTTAAAGTATAATTCTGATCAAGCATTAGGGATTGTAATGGATCCTGACACCGGTGAAATATTAGCCATAGCTAGTAGACCTACTTATTCACCAAGTAATTATCAAGACTATACGATTGAGGAAATTAATCGTAATTTACCAATTTGGATGACATATGAACCTGGAAGTACCTTTAAAATTATAACTTTATCTGCATCTTTAGAAGAGGGAATAGTTGATTTATATAACGATAAGTATTTTGATAGTGGTAGTGTTACAGTCGAAGGAGCTAATTTGCACTGTTGGAAACATGGAGGACATGGTAATCAAACATATTTAGAAGTGGTTGAAAACTCTTGTAACCCAGGATTTGTAAATTTAGGATTAAAACTAGGTAAAGAAACTCTATTTAGTTATATTGAAAAATTTGGCTTTGGTTCTAAAACAGGCATTGATTTAAATGGCGAAGCCAGTGGTATTATGTTTGATATTGATGCAATTGGTGATTTAGAGTTGGCAACAACAGCGTTTGGTCAAGGAGTTAGTGTCACACCAATTCAACTTTCTGTCTATTAAATGATACCTATAAATTTACTAGAGGAATAAGCAGTATTTATACTAAAAAGTATGATGTAGAGTATGAATATAAGTGTTTGATAAATATATAAGTTTAAAATATCGATACTAATAAAATATATCAAAAATTTATGATATAATAATAACTAT
>CALVXF010000027.1 GCA_944368875.1 uncultured Bacilli bacterium | reverse complement strand
GACATAAAAAAAGATGCTTAATTTTATTAAATTTAAGCTCCTTTTTTGAGCGCACTGATAATATATCAAAAGTTTGATTTCAAGTCAAGCATTTTTTTAAATTAATTTATTTTTTTATAATTTGCTAGACATTCATTGTATATTTCATAATATTTTTTATTGCGTTTTTCATCAAAAACATTTTCTTTATTAGTATTATAAGCTTCTATTAGTTCCGTCATAGCATGATTAATAACACTATCCAAATCATCACTATAATTCATGATTCGTTTATGATACTGATATTCCATCTTATCTAAAACTTTATAACTTCCGTTAGGGAAAACACGCAAATCCAAATCATAATCAATATATTTAATAGTCCCTTCTTCTATAATAAAAGGAGTTGCGATGTTACAATAATAAGTTGTTCCTTCTTTTTTTAATTGCGTGATAATGTTGTACCATTCATTTTTAAAAAAATACATAATAGCTGGTTCCTTTGTTTTCCAAGTATTCCCACCAGATTCAATAACTGTTGTTTTATTATTAGCAAAAACCAAATAATCTTTATGGACATCAACCAATATAGCTTCATCCCAACAACGATGTGGCTTGCCGTTGTGTTTATAACATTGAATCTGAAATCTCTGTCCTATATATAAATCTTTCATAAATTCACTTCCTTATTTGATTATATCTTTTTTTTAGGTTTTTTGCAAAGACAAAAAAAGCCTATTAACTTTTAGGCTTCTTTATTTCAATAATTCTAAAGCTTTTTGTAATTGATTATCAGTAGCATCACTAGGGTCTTTATAGTACTCTTCATCTAACTCAACAACATAATCAGGTTCTAAGCCTACTTTATCGACGCAAACACCTTTAGGCGTTAACCACTTTTTAGTTGTTACTTTATATTCATCACCACTACTCAATTCTTTTATTTGTTGCACAGTACCTTTACCATAGGTTTTTGTTCCAACAATTGAAGCTCCTAAATTATCACGTAAAGCTGATGCCATTATTTCACTTGCTGAAGCACTTTCACCATCAACTAAAACAACTATATCATATTCTTTATTACTATCTCCTGATGAATAATATTTTTCAATTTCACCATTAGTATCTGTTTGATATAAAATATTTGATGAATCCATCATTAATGATAACATTCCATTGACAATTGTCAAAACTCCCCCACTATTACCGCGTAGATCAATAATTAAATTATCTATATTTTCATTTTCTAATTGGATTAACTTCTCTTGAAATTGCGTTAGTGTTTGCTCAGAAAAAATAGCAATTTGTAAATATCCTGTTTTTTTATCTCCATTTTCAAAAACTTCTGTGAAAACTGAAGGAATTATAGTTAATTGTTTTTCCACTGAATAACTGATTTCTTCGCCATCACGTGCAATAACTAAACTAAATTGGTCTTTATCAGAATTTCTTATATATTCGGCAAAATCACTTCCCGTTTTTTCATTTAAAACCAAATCATCGATTTGAATTAATTGGTCACCTACTTTAATTCCCACTTGCTCGGCGCTAGAATCAGTAAAAACTGAAGAAACGTATATCTCACCATATCCATAGGTAGTCACTTCTAACCCTATTCCTTCATATATTCCTTTTATTTCTATGTCCATAGTTGAATCTTTTTCAATAAGAGAAGCATTCGTATCCCCAACAGCATCCAACATTCCTTCAATCGCGCCATTTAATAAATCAGCATCTGAAACATCAGGATATTGTTCTTTAATAATGTTGTAATTGTTTCTTATTTCATTTACTGTAGGATCAGAAGAATAACTATGATCTTTAGCATAATTGTTGCCTACAATAATACCTATAATAAAAGTAATAACCGCTGCAGCAGTTAAAAGACCAATTACTTCCAACAAAGAAAACTCATTATTAGATTCTTTTTTTTCTTTTGTAGAAACATGATTTTGAACTTCTTCTAACTTATCTTTTGCAACAACATTTTCATTAGAAACTTCTTCTTTAGCATTAATTACAACATCTTGCGCTTGACTATTAATTATTTCTTCATGAGAAATATCCTTAGTCTCTTTTTTTTCTTTTTTAATACTTTTTGCTTTTTTTGTTGTTGTAACTCTTTTTTTTGTTTTATTATTAGCTATTTCTTTTTTTCTAGTAGTCTTCTTTTTTTCTTCCATGCCATATCACCTTCTTTAATTATATCATATTTAGTCATATTTTCTATCTTTTTAACAAAAAAAGATTAGATTATTCTAATCCTTTTACATACTCAATAATTGCATCATATTCCTCATAAGCTGATGATACCTCACCATCTTGCATATAAAGTAGAGTTAAACCCTTAAAACGAACATCACTATGATTATCTGCAAAAATATTACTTTCACTAGATAGGTAGTTTTTATTAAAAATTGAATCTAAGTTGACAACATAATAACCGATTTCTTCATCTTCTAAGCCATTGATATAGTTAGTCATATACATATCTACAGTGGATAAAAATATATCATCTGCTTTTCCAAGTAATACATAATAATTACCTTGTTTATTCCAGATATTGCCAACTAATATTTCTGAATATTGTATATCTGTTGTAGTTTCCGCTTCTTCTTCATCCTTGTTATTAAGTAGATAAGTAATTAAGACAAAGAATGCAAAGATAAGAACTACAACAATAATAATTTTTATTAATTTAACTATTTCATTATCTTCACTAACGTTCACTTTTTTAATCTTAGTTTTATTATTAGCTTCTTTTTGCTTTGATTGAATCTTCTTTATTTGTTTCATTTTCTCACCTATGAGTTATTATAACACATTTATATTTATTAGCAAAGAAAAATTAATTATTTTCCTACAGGCATTGCGCTAATAGAAGAAGCTATATTGACAAGTTGATCCTCATCAAGATTATTGCCTACAATATAATATTCAATACCATTGTTCATCCATGTAGCACTTGTATCTGTTAAAACACCAATACTTTCTCCTAACCAACATGGATCACCATAAACTGACACAACTTCATATTCTTCACTTGGTTTAATGTTTTCTTGAACCATCATAAATGAATTATCTCCAGAAAAAGTTAAAATCACACGTTCTCCATCCTCAGTTGAAACTTTACTTTGATTGCTTAAAAAAGTATTGGTTGGTAAATACATTGGATAAATAATTTCATTTATTTCACTACTAGTTTCATCTAATTCACTTGTTTGCATATTTTCTTCTAAAGCAAAATATTGATCATCAAAATTGTGATTGTATTTAATTTCTGAGAAAGTCATTTTCATTAAAACAATATTGTCGCTATTCATGACATTGACATTTGTAATATCACCATCTTCATTGAAATAAACACTTTGTTTAACTAAATCATGATTGTTAGAATAATCAACTTTCGATGTTGCGATAAATCCATTGTCACTTTCCTTTACTTCTACTTCTTCATCATTTTTCAAATCTTCCATAATTGTTTGTAGAAGATAGATTTGAGAATTATTATATGGCCATTCGCTTTGAAACTTGAAGCTCTTATTTAAAGATGGAGTTAAAACAAAGACACCTTCTTCATTTTTTAAAATTATTTGTTCGTGACTATTGACTTGATTTTTAAGTGCTACACGAAATAGATTATCTTTAGCATAAGCAACTTCGACATCATATAAATAATTATCTTCATTATTGATGATTTCTAACTCTCCTTTAATATAATAAGAATTAAGGTTTTCCACCTTATCATAAAATTTTTCTAAGATATCATCTTTTTTAGAACAAGCTGTTAAAAATAATGATACCCCAATAATTGAAATTAATAATATTTTTTTCATTTTCCACATCATTTTAATTTCAATTAATTATATGGATATCAACAATCAAATATGAATGAATATTTTTCCTTTTTTAGGAAATTATATATAATATGAAAGGAGAATTTATGGAAACTTTACAAAAAATTGCTCTTATCTTCACAGTTATAGGCGCTATTAACTGGGGTTTAGTAGGTTTATTTGATATAAATTTAGTAAACCTTTTATTTGGAAGTGTTGAGATGTTAGAAAAATTAGTCTATATTCTTGTGGGTATAACTGGTCTTATTAATATCGGCTTATTTTTTAATAGAATTGAAACAAAATAAAAACTTATCACTAAAGAAGTGATAAGCTTTTTATTTATGATTTTGTAAGAATAATTGTTACTTTGGCAGTTAAAGAAGTATAAGTTACTTTTTTATCATTACCAATAACATGGACATCAACTTGATGTGTACCTACACCTAAACCTTCTAAGTCAACATAGGCAGTTATATCTTCACTTGTAATATTCTCAATTACAGATTCAACACCAGATAATGAAACACTGACTTTTGTATCGTTTTCACTACTAGCTTGAACATCTAAACCACCAGCTTTATTGCGATATTCAATACTGATGTTATCCAATTGTTTTTGACTTGTTTTAGCTAAAGAAATTTCAACATTTATAGTACTAACACTCATGGCTCTAACACCAACAATGCTTGGTAATTCAAGTTTAAATGTTTTGTCTTCTTTTAAATCAGAAACATCAACTTCAACAGATACACTAGTCAAATCCTTTAACGCTTCATCAGTACCATAAATTGTTACTTGTGATTCACTTGTCTCAATAGAGCTAATAGCTAAACCGAAACTGACATCACCAACTGGAACAATTGTTATTGGCACAGTTTTACTAGGTGAAGTTATTTCTACAGTTACATCGATTGTTTCAGGAATAATTTCGACATCAACAATTTCACCATTATTATCGTATGCTTTAAGAGTTACATCTTTAACTGTTGTAGTTCCCACTTTATGATTTACAATATCTTCAACATCTAATAATGCTTTAACACTAGCAACACGTGAAACATCTTTTTCAGCACCTTTAATAACAATTTGATCACTTTCAACAGACACATCGTTAATAATTAATTTTGAATCTAATTTGTCTTGATTTAGAATATCGATTGTCAAAGTACGTGTTTCTGATATCTTAGGATAAATAGAAACAGTAACTGAACTTGGATTAACATTATATTCTATTGAAGGTAGTGCTTGATTATAGACAAGATCTATCTTATGATTTCCTGGCTTTAATCCAGTTAAATCAACCGTTACTCCTTGCGATGGCGATTGTTTAGCAAAATATAGATCTGCTCTACTACCTATTAATGTTATATCAACACTTTCAGGTATTCCTTCAACTACATATGCTTCTTCATTATAAATAACATCTATGCTTTGATTTTTTAGAACCTCTGCTGAATTTTCAGAATATTGGATAATTTTTTGATCAACTGCAACGAAGAAGATAAAGGCAATAAAAAGGGAAACAAACAATAGTACATTACTACTAGATAACCACTTTTCAAATTTCTTACCAGACAAATCAAAATAAGTAGTAATATTAACAACCAATCGTGTCACAGGAACAATAATACGGCGATCAATAATACGCCATATATTGCGAAGAAAAGTTCGTATAGCTCTAATTATCTTTTTCATGAACTAATTCCTCCTCTTCTTCTTCATCTATTATACCTTTCTTAGGCCTTAATTCATCTAATAACAATAGTTTTACTTCATCACTTGTTAAGTTGTAATTCAACTCTCCACCAACCGCAATCGAAAGACGCCCAGTTTCTTCTGAGACAACAACAGAAATACTATCAGTTTCTTCTGAAATTCCTAAAGCTGCTCTATGGCGAGTTCCCAAACGCTTGCTTATCTTAACATTATCACTTGTTGGATAAACAGCTCCTGCACTAGTTATTTTATCTCCTTGAATAATAACAGCTCCATCATGAAGAGGATTATTTGGGAAAAAGATTGATATCAATAATTCGGAAGAAATATCAGCATACAATTTCTTGGATTTTTCAATATAATCATTTAAACTATTATCTCTTTCAATTGTGATTAAAGCCCCAATACGATTTTTACGTAGATAATCAACTGCTTGAATTATTTCATAAACAACTTTTTCACGTTCATCTACTGTTAATACCTTGTGGCGTCCTAATAACTGACTTCTACCCAATTGTTCCAAAACATTACGTATTTCAGGTTGAAAGATAATTATAAGAGCTATAGGTCCCCATGTAATTACATAATTTAGCATGTATCCTATTTTGCTTAAGCCAAAGATATCACTCACAATTTTAAGGGCTATAACAATTAATATACCTTTAAATAATAAAACCATTTTTACGTTTTTACGTAGGCTTTTAAATATATAGTATAAGACCATCCAAACTAATAGAAAGTCTATTAACTTTTGAATAAATATCATGACAGAATCAACAGTCATGTCATCACCGTCCTCTTAATAATTATATCATAACATATAATTTTCGCAAAGAAAAAAGATAGCAAGCTATCTTAAAACTTCCATACATCTTCTTCTGCTTGGTCAACCTCTGAATTTAAATCCGGTAGTTCTACATCAATAGCTGGTTCTTGTTCAGCTTCTGGTTGAACATCAGTATTCTCTAAACTAGGTTGTTCTGGTGTATTTTCTATATTTGGTTGAATATCGGCATTTTCCACATTAGATTGATCAGAAGAAACTTCCTCATTTGGTTGAACATCAGTATTCTCTGCAACTTCATTTTCATTTGCTAAAGCTGTAGAATCTATACTAGGTTCAGCCTCCACGTTATCACTCATAGATTGTTCAATAGTATTGACTTCATCTTTATTATCTAAATCAAAATCAACAATTTCCATACCATTAATAACATTTGGTACATCAGTAACATTTTCTTCGCCAACAGATTGCGAAGTATCGACTTCAGGACTTGGTTGTTCTTGAATAGTATTAACTATATCTTCATGATTTTCTGAAGCATTTACATCATTAGAACTAGTTGCACTATCCTCCATAGGTGCGAATAACTCAGCTGGAATACCATCTGTCCCGACTGCTGTAACATCTGGGCTAGGAACATTTGAAGTTTCTAAAGCGTTTTCATTTGCTAAAACTGCTTTACTGCTATCATTAACAATATCAGCTAATGATTTATCTTGCATATTTTGTAAAGCATCTATTGATTCATCCTTTTCATCTTTAGTTTCTGTCTTTTTTAATTTGATTTTAACAAGATTCTTTTTATCAGCTATAAATCCTATTAAAGCCATTATCAAAATAATCCCAATTATGAGTATCCAAAAATAATTTTGGCTAACAAAATCAGACAATACTTCCATTGTCACAGATACCCCTCCTATTCTTTTATCACAACTATTATAATAATATTATCATTATTTCACAAAAATGACAATATGTTTTATTATTTTTCTAACCAATCTTCCCCTTTGAAAGGTTCTTTTTTTAATAAATCGTTAAAATTTTGTTGCCTTAATACCTCATATACCATAATCGCAACACTATTTGATAAGTTTAATGCTCTAACCTTATCCGTCATAGGAATACGCATACAATAATCTAAGTAATTCCTTAATATTTCTTTAGGTATGCCCGTACTTTCTTTCCCAAAAACTAAATAAATATTTTGCGAATTATCACTATAATCAAATGATGTGTGTTCTTTTTTTCCATAACGTGTTAAAAAATAAAACTTACCAGTATTTTGTTTTAAAAATTCTTCCCAGTTTTTATAGACAACATAATCACAATTATCTATGTAATTAACTCCGCTACGTTTAATACTTTTTTCATCTAATCTAAAGCCCAAAGGCTCTATCAAATGTAATTTGGTGTTTGTTGCCACACATGTTCGCATAATATTACCAGTATTCCCAGGGATTTCAGGCTCATATAATACAACATTTATCATTTTTCTATCACTTGGTGTTCCATTAAAAAAGTAATTGTATTATCTTTTGTCAATTCTTCTTCATTAGTAGCTAAAATATCAACAATTTTATTTTCTCTAAAAGCAATAATATTATTAAGCATTAAGTTAGAACCATTATTATACTCTTTTAATCTATCATAATCATCTTCATTTAATTCTAAATAAACGAAAAAACTATCTAAATTGTATTCTTCAATAATATCCTTTAGTTGTTCTTCATATTCATTATTTTTAATTGTGTCAGTAACATATATAAGATCCTCTGGATTATCTAAAATATAACTATCCAACTCATCAATAGTTATACTACTAATTACTGACAACAAAGCAGAATTATGTCTTTCTTGATACTGTTTTGTTGTCTTATACCAACTGCCAAGATATAACACAGCAACAATAGTCAATATAGCAACAACAAATAATATTAAATAATTTTTACGCGCTACAACTTTTGTCATTAAATCACCTATCCCATATTATTTATTTTAACATTCTATCAAGCAAAAAACAACTATATAATCGTATCAGTTTTAGATAATTCTTCAATTGTAACAGGTGGAAAAACGATGTTTTCAGCTTCTGCTTGTTGCTTAAATTTTTCCCTAAATAAATTTAATTCTTTTACAATTGTGTCAGGATAAATACGTTTACTAGTCTTAATTGCATTATAAAAATCTAAAAGCGTTACTTCATGGCGATTATTGAAAACGGCTTGACTAAAAGCTGAAGTCAATACTGAAAAAGCAACATCAGGATACATAGCAGATAATCCATAAACTCTCTTATACTCGCTAGTTGCACTTACAATCGATTCCAAAATTAGTTGCGTTATATATGCACTATATTTTATTTTAGCTCCTGTTTGTTTTTCGATTTTTGGCAAACTTTCAAACAAAATACGAACTGTCGTTTTTTGATCAGGTTCACTTATTTCAACTTTTTCAAAACGTCTTAAAAAAGCGCGATCTCGTACGATATAAGTATTATATTCTTCAGTTGTAGTCGCACCTATAGCTTTAATCTCACCACGATCCAATCCTGCTTTTAACATGTTGGCTAAATCTAGAGATTCGCCATTGCCAATCAAAGTGTGAATTTCATCAATAAAAATAATTGTTTTTCTAACTTTCTTTAGTTCCTGAACTAATAAATTCATAGCTAATTCTTCTTTTCCTTCTACTTCTAATTTTCCAACTAAACTAGTAGAATTAAACTTAATAATACGATAGTCTAATAAAGCATTAGGAACTAATTTCTTTTGGATCAAATATGCTAACCCTTCAACAATGGCTGTTTTACCAATCCCTGGTTTTCCAACTAATAGCGCTGATTTTTCAGGAGTTAATAATATCATAATCATTCTTTTTATTTCTTCATCACGAGCTATTGCAGGATTAGTTATATACTCTTTAGCAGTCATATCCTCACCATAACTATTAATAACTGAAAAAGTTGTCTTTGTATTATCTTCATTTATATCTACAATTTCGATATCTTCCATAAGTCACCTACTTTATATATCCATTTTTTTCTAGTTTTTCTACAACTTCATTATAACTACGATTACCACTTAGGGCATTATATTGTGAATACTCCCCTTCTTCAACAAAATAAAGTTTGGGAGTAGAACTTCCATAATTTATTAAAGCTAATAAATCACTATGTTCTTCATCTGTTAAATTATGAACGTTCAAATAATATATAATAATATCATATTCTTTAATTACACGATTTAAGGTCGGTTGAAAATCTTTACAATGCGAGCATATAGTAGATCCAAAGAAAATAATAAATGTATCTTTATTGTTCATTTTCTCTTCTAGTTGTTCAAAAGTAATTTCAGTACAATAATTATCTTTAGCAAAAACATCAAAAAAGTATAGACAAGCCAAAACAACAACTAATACTATACCTATAACAATTAATAACGTACTATTAAGTTTCTTTTCTTTCATATCATCACGCATAATCTAATAGTGTTTTCACATATATTAGAAAACCCTTTCTTTAAATCTTGTTACCAATTATAAATTATATTATGATAAACTCTCTGAAACATATAATCCACTCTTTATTAATTATAACCTAATTTTAAAAAAAAGAAAAGAAAAAAGGCTTAAGCCTTATTTATTATCTTTATGCACTAGTAGTTGACCTTGCAATAAATATATGTTTTCATTTTCTAATAGTAATGCTCCAGAATTAGTATTTAGCATTTCTGCCACACTAGATAAAGTCTCTCCTTCTTTAGTAATATGAAAAGTAACTTTATCTTTAGGAACTAATAAAACTTGATCAGCGTATATATAATCATATGGCGTTAAACCATTTAATCCCACTAAATCTTCTACTGAAATACCTAAACGTTTAGATATATCATAAAGTGTATCACCTTTTTTCACCACATAATCATCAAATAATGGTTCTTGAGCAACGGGAACAATTATATAATTATTAGGTTGTGGGTTGTAACTTTGGTCAATTCCATTTATTTCATATAGTGTATCTATTGTTGTATTATATTTGGAAGCAATTGATTCTAATGTATCTCCATTTTGGATTTTATATATTTTATACACAAAATTCACCTCAATATAATATATGCAAAACAAAAAAAATAGACCATTGGTCTATTCAAAAATATAAAATTTAAGGTTTTTATTGAACTGCAATTCACTATTTCTATATAATCTTCTAACACCTGTCGCATCACTATAATAATATAGTGTTGAACCATTAATGAAATAGACATAATCCGAAATATATTGCATTGAATCAATGTTTGCAGTATCAAACAAATAAGTTATAACAGTGCTGTCACCATTTGATTTATAAACTTTATAATTATTACCACTCTTTTTAAAATAATAAGTATTTCCTGTGATTTGACCACCAATTTTTACTTGATAATCCCAGCTTGTGGTATTCAATGTTTCTTTACCATTAACAAAATATAATTTGTTATTAACAGCGTCATAAGCATTTACTCTAGTCCATTCACCATTATTATAATATAAAATTTTTGTGTCTTCATTTCCTACTTCGGTAATTGTCATACTCTTAGTATCTACTTCATATTGCTTAATATTACTTGTATCAAATAAATATAAGGAATTATCTACAGCACCTTGAATATAACTATCAAAAGATATTTTAAGATTTTGATTTTCAATCTCTTCAACATTATTATTTTTCATATTTATGGCATATAAACGATTGAAATTATATGAACTTTCATAATCAACAACAAGATAATAGTTATTTATTAATGCACTTAGTTCAGCATTATAAATATCTTTTCTAAAAATTTCATTATTATATATTTCATTAGGATTCGCCTTATTAATAGTATATAAACCACGATAATTTTGAATACCTACATAATGACTACTAATCATATTATCTGGATAGAAATAGATATTATTATCTATAGCCCTTTCAGTACTACTATCTTCAAAAAGAGATTTGTCATAACTATATTCCTTTAAACTCTCTGCGAATGTTTCTAGAGAAGTAGTACTATTCATATCATGATAGTAGGTTTGTGTTTGATTATTTAAGCATGTTATATCAAAATATTGTTGATTATTTCTGAAAATTGGGTATATACAATTACCACTTGCTTTAATATCAGTAATGATTTTCCCCATTTTATTTAAATTTTTATAAAGACTATAATCATAAACTAAATTATCCACAGTAATAGTTAAATGATAACTATCTGTTTCTCCTTCAGTGTTTGCTGTATAAACTTCTTTAATCTGATATTCACGATTTTCCGAATTAATAACATACTCATTAACAAATCCTTGACTTTGAAAACGAAATGCTATTTGAAAACCAAAATATAAAATAAATAAAACTATAATAGTTAATATTAGCCGTTTCATTGAACACCTCCATATGTTATAACATTATTATATAATAGATTGTATATTTTTTTCAAGAGAAAAAGAGGCCTAAACCTCTTCTTGTTTTACAAAATGTTTTTTTTCTTCTATCATATAGTGTGTAATAGCTGTTTCAATTTCATCTAAAGCTTCTCTTTGAATGTTTGTTAAAAAGACTGTTTCCTTAACCGTATCAATAATTACTCGGCCCCAAATTATACCCATTTTAACTGACAAATCATTAAACATATCTGGTGTAATAGCTTTAAAGAAATAGCCAAATATTAAACGCTTTTGAGCTAACAATATCCTTTTATTAGTTAAAACAACAGCATAAGTCGTAATAATATCTAAAGGATTGTTGTTTTTTTGTGCAGCAAAAGCAAATGTCACTTTTTCATCAGGATTTAAATGTGTATCAATTACTTTTGCATGTTGTTTTAAGCGCCATCCAATTGTCATTGGATATTTCTTCTTAAAGGCAACCATCATTTTATAAACATCACTCATAAAACACCTCTTTTATTCAACAATATTATTTTCTTGTAAGAAAGAAACAACTTCTTCTTTACTAGCAAAACCAGTGTCGCTAGCAAGAGTTTCACCATTTTTGACGATTAGCATAAGCGGTGTTGCCCAACTTTCATTTTCTACAAAATAATCTAGCGAAGTCGATAGTGCAGTTTGTTCATCATAACTTAATTTTGTATAATTCAAATAGTAAATATCAATACCATATTCACCAGCTATTTCGTCATAATATGGTTTAGCTGTAATACATGCACTACATGTAGTTTGTCCAATAACAATAATTTTTGATGTGTCGCTATTAATTAAATTTGTATATTCACTATATGTAATTTCTTTCAAATTTTCATATTCTGCTGGTAAAACTTCATCTTCTCCTATAAGACCATTATCTTGTAAAAAAGAAAATGTTTTTTCACGATCCATATAACCAATATTATTGGCAACAGCTTCACCATTTTTAATAATTACTGTAGTTGGAGTACCAAAATCATCAACTGAAACTTCTCCTTTTTCTAGCATATCAACCAAATTATTTTCACTTATATCATTAGAATTAACATAATAATAAGATAAATCATATAATTCCATTATCTCATCAATAACAGGTTGATATAACTGACAATAAGAACAATCATCTGCCCCAAAGAATACTATACTATAATAATCATCATCCAAATTCATCACAACAGAACTATCACTTGTATTGTTTTCTTCACTATCACTCACTTCATACAAACGATAATATTCATCAACAAGTTCTTGTTGTTTTTTAGAATCTGCAACAACAATACTTATAACACATATTACTACTATTAAACCTACAAATAGTAAAATTTGTCCTTTCTTTTTTTCACTCATATAACTTCCTGCCTTTCAAACTCAATATTCACTGTCATAACAGCACCAATATTATATCATATATTGAAATATTTTAATATCCTTTTTAATAATTATTATCTTCTCTTTTAATTAGATTTTAAAAGGTGTCAACACATAAAATCGATGTTAACACCCTTCCTCTATATGCTTTAATTTATGTGGGAAAATTACAAAATCAGAATCAATTTTTAAATTATTAATATAATTTTTTTCTTTGTTTGTACTACTTTCCACAACATTGTTTATATTTCTTACCTGACCCGCATGGCGTCCATTTAAAACTACCGTGTAATTTTTTCCTTTTAAAGTGGGCTTTCTTACTCATAAGTTTTAATAACTTACACTTAAATTGTAATAAAGTTATGTCTATTTTTCTAACATAGCAGTTTAAGCGTATCTAAAAACGTATCTAAAATAATTGATTTATTTCAACTTATATTGGTAAAAATTCTCTGAATTCTTTAATTCCTTTATATACTTTTGACCATTTATTATTTTGTTCTAAAAATTCAATCCCCTTCATTGTAACAGTATCAATTGATTTTTGAATATGTAGGTCTCCTGTTACAAAAAAAGTAACTTTCTTAGGATTTAAATAATTTTCATTTTTCATCAAACTAATTATTTCAAAAAATTGATCTTCTGTTATTTCATAATCTGATGCTGTTGGAATTGACTCTCCTTCTAATATTTCTTTTAAAATACTATATATTATTTTCTTTATTTTATTTGAATTCATATTTTCTCCTTTCAAAAATGATTATGCCCAACCAAAAAGTATTGCTATTCTAAATTGTTTTTCTTGTTGCCATCAGGTTTAGAAACTGGGGTTTCTATCCCATTTATGTTCTTTACAACATAATCTTGATGATAAGAAGAATTAGGATTTTTTATCCTGTTTACAAATGTTTTTCTATCCATTATTTCATGATTACCAACATTTTGAAATAAGATATTTCTTCCTGTATCATTTTCTTTTATACATTTTACTCTAGTCATTAAGAATACCTCCTTCCTGTAAAGTGGAACACTAAATAACTATAAAACATTGTACACTGGCTAAAAATGTGTTATACTTATAATGTAATATAGTCATTTAATATTCGTTGCTATATTATTTGCTTTGTGCTTTTAGTCGGGCACAGTTCTATTGCTATCTCTAAAAGATAGCTTTTTTTGCTAATAAATTACCATTTTGGAGTTTATTAGCTAATTAAAATATATCATGACTTTTAATATCTGTCAAAGAGCAAAAAAAACATTCTATTTAAGAATGTTTTTTTAATTACATACTGTTTTTATAAAGTTTAATTAAAAATTAAAATTATTTTTTAAACACAAATTCTCGGTGATAAAACAAATATTCCTCTCTACCTTCTGTGGGTAAAGATCTTACTTTTTTACCATCAAAAATATCTAATCTTTTTTGATTCATAGGTGAAATCCAAGGAGATACTAGCATAGTACCATCATTCTCAAAAGAAATAAAACCACGATCAAAAAGCTTATCATAAGTTGGGGTAAACATAAAACCATTTTTAGGATCTGTTTTTTCAAAATTATCAGATTTTATCCAAGGTTTAATATGAGAAGCTATTAATAATCTTTCATCATTTACCATTGTTATTGGACAGAATGGACATTCCTCAAGTAACTTCTCTCTATACTTTCCTTGGCCTACTCTAGATTTTATTATAGTTTCTTTTTCGGAAACAGTAATATTTTCATCTTCCTCTATTGTGTCTATTTCAATATTATTAAGTGCTTCTATATTATATTCTATAAATGGCCTAAAGTAATATAATACTTTGCCATTTTTATCTCTTAATTTTAATATTGCTAAATAAGAAATATTTGGCAGCGAAATTTCTCTTATTAAATCGTATGCTTTAGATGATGAATTAATATAAATTCTTGGTGGGTTAACATCAACTCTATATATATTAAAATATAAATAATCATCTTCTAATTCTAAAACTTTTGTAAAATGTTCGGCATATATTTCAGGCATAGTATCCTTATTTCTATATTCTTGATCAGGATGCATATACTCATTTTCACAATCCATCAAATACTTTTGTAAATCTTCTTTTTTCATAACGCAATTGATTTCTGTATTGAAATTATCAAAAAAATTTAATGTTGTATTGTCGGTTGTTTGACCAACATAAAATTTTGCTTCTCCATGTCCTCTTCCAATTTTATTTGGATCTTTTACAAAACAATCAGGAATTGTAATTGTTTCTTTTGCATCAATTACCTCATAATCTCTATTATTTAAATTAATCTTATTCATTGTTTTCCTCCTCAAACATAGACATATCTAATTGTTTTAATATTTCAATAAAATTATTAGATACAATGCTATTACCTGCTTGCTTATACATTTGAGTATCACTAACTACAATTTTAAATCGATCATCAAATCCCATTAATCTTAAACACTCTCTAGGTGTTAATTTTCTTATCTTATTGTCTTTAGATATATAATTATCTACACCTGCTCTATGCATTTTACCCATAGTAGATAATAGTGGTCTTGCAACGTCTAAA
>CALVXF010000026.1 GCA_944368875.1 uncultured Bacilli bacterium | reverse complement strand
CGCCTTTTTAGGTGTGGCTTTTTTAGTTTTTGCTCTATCAGTTACTGCTTCTCCTTTTGCCACTTGTTTTCTTTCAGTGTTTTGTCTAACTTCTGCTTTTAATAAGTAATTCGAAACTTCTTTGTCTATAGTATATAGTAAATTATCAAAAAGTTGATATCCCTCAGTAGTATAAGCACGCAATGGATCTTGTTGAGCATAACTACGTAAATATATACCTTCTCTTAAGTGTGCCATCGAATTGATATGTTCCATCCAGTAAGTATCATTAACTCTAAGAGCAATAGCTTTTTCAAATTCATTACGAATTTCAACTGGAATATCTTTTGTTTTATTTTCATATTCCTGAACAATTGCTTCATACAATATCTCAACAACTTTATCTTCTTTTAGACCAGCTAATTGATTTATAGTGAAAGGTTTTTTTAAATACTTGTCGTTCATTACCTCAAGAATTTGTTCAAGATCATTGTTTGTTAATTTCCCTTCAGGACTAACATGTTCATAAACTAAATCATTAACAAAATTTTTGAAAGTTTCTAAAATACGTTCATGAATAGATTCACTATCTAATATTTCATTACGTCTTTCATAAATAATTTGTCTTTGCTTATTAATTACATCATCATATTGTAATAATTGTTTACGGATATCGTAGTTATTACCTTCAACACGTTTTTGGGCTTGTTCAATTGAGTTAGATAACATCTTATTACGAATTGATGCATCATCACTAAATCCAACACGAGCTAATAATGTTTTGGCTCTATCAGTACCAAAACGAACCATTAAATCATCTTCAAATGATACACAGAATTGACTCATTCCAGGATCCCCTTGACGCCCAGAACGACCTCTTAATTGGTTATCAATACGACGAGATTCATGTCTTTCAGTTCCTAATACACATAAACCCCCAAGTTCTTTAACTTCATCAGTAAGTTTAATATCGGTTCCACGACCAGCCATGTTAGTAGCAATTGTAACAGCGCCTTTTTCGCCAGCATGAGCGATTATCTCAGCTTCACGTTCATGATTCTTAGCATTTAATACTTCATGTGGAATACGTTCACGTTTTAACATATCACTTAATAATTCACTAGTTTCAACAGCTACCGTACCAACTAAAATTGGTTGTCCTTTAGCATGTCTTTCTTTAATTTCATTGATAATAGCTTTGTATTTACCCTTTTTAGTAGCAAATATTAAATCACCATAATCTTCACGAATAACAGGTTTATTTGTAGGAATACATATAACATACATATTATAGATGTCTCTAAATTCTTCTTCCTCTGTCTTAGCAGTACCTGTCATACCTGCCAATTTTTTATACATACGAAATAAATTTTGGAAAGTTATAGTAGCCAAAGTTTTAGTTTCTTCATTAATTTGCACACGTTCTTTAGCTTCAATAGCTTGATGTAATCCATCACTATAAGTTCTACCATGCATTAGACGTCCAGTAAATTGGTCAACAATTATAACTTTTCCTTCACTGACAACATAATCAAAATCTTTTTTCATAGCATAGTTAGCTTTTAATGCTTGATTGATATAATGTACAAGTGTTGTGTGATTAATATCAAACAAATTATCAACACCAAAAGCTTTTTCGGCTTTTTTAACACCTTTTTCATCTAGTGTAACAGCTTTTGTTTTTTCATCATACAAATAGCCTTCATTTTCTTTTAATTGTTTTACAAAACTATCAGCTTGTAAATATAAATTAGCCGATTGCATAAAGCCCCCACTAATAATTAATGGCGTTCTAGCTTCATCAATTAAAACAGAGTCAACTTCATCGACGATTGCAAAATTAAGAGGACGAGCTACACGATCACTAGCTTTAACTACCATATTATCTCTTAAATAGTCAAACCCCACCTCATTATTTGTTGAATACATAATATCACATGCATAAGCTTCTTGTTTTTCTTTGTGATTTAATTCACGATAATTGACACCAACTGTTAATCCTAAAAAACGATAAATTTCACCCATCCATGCCGCGTCACGTCCAGCTAAATATTCATTAACTGTAATGATATGTACACCTTCGCCTGTCAAGGCATTCAAATAAGCGGGCATTGTTGAAGTAAGGGTTTTACCTTCACCCGTTTTCATCTCAGCAATATTACCATAGTGAATAGCAAAACCACCAATCACTTGCACACGATAAGGTTTTTCTTTAATAACACGAAAAGCCGCTTCACGAGCAACAGCAAAAGCTTCTACTTTAATGTCTTCTAGAGTTTCCCCGGTTGCTAATCTTTCTTTAAATTCGACTGTTTTATTTTTTAACTCTTCATCAGATAAAGAACTCATAGTATCATCTAATGCTAAAACTTCATCTGCTAATTTTTCAAATCTTTTTAATTCTTTATATTCATGATCAAATAATTTACTAAAAAACTTCATGATATCGATCCTTTCTTTGTCCATAATATATTTTACCAAACTTTAATAAAAATGCCTAGTAAAATACATCTAAAAAAAATAAAAGGACTAAATAGTCCTTATTTCATTTCGATAATACCATAGTGTCCATCTTTACGACGATATAAAACACAAGAACGACTATCTTTGTCTCTTTCAAAAACAAAGAAATCATGACCTAACAATTCCATTTGTAAAATTGCTTCTTCTTCGCTCATTGGTTTTATTTCAATTTTCTTACGTTTAACTATTTTAGTTGCTTCAAACTCTTCATCTTTATCTAACTCAAAAGCCATATTAAAATCTTCAAAACGATTCCTTAAGTTTTTCTTGCGCATCTTTGTTTTATTCTTACGAATTTGTCTTTCTAATTTTTCTGTTACTAAATCAATTGCCGCATATAAATCTTTGCCCCTATCTTCAGCACGTAAAATTACTTTTTTAGCAGGAATAGTAACTTCAATAATTTGATCAATTCCGCTAATACGTATTATTACATTAGCTTTTATTGTTTCGGGAGATTCAAAGTACTTATCTAGCCTTCCTATTTTTTCTTCTATATAGTTTTTA
>CALVXF010000025.1 GCA_944368875.1 uncultured Bacilli bacterium | reverse complement strand
TTTTGGAATGACTGCCATCTAGATTACCTCCCTTACTTTTTTTGCCAGGAAGGATTTCTCCTTTATAAATCCATACTTTAACACCAATCTTACCATAAGTAGTATCAGCTTCTTTATGAGCATAATCGATATCTGCTCTTAAAGTATGAAGTGGGATCATACCTTCAGTATATCCTTCAGTACGAGCCATATCAGCTCCGCCTAAACGACCTGATACTGAAGTTTTAATTCCTTTTGCTCCGGCTTTCATCGTATTTCTAATAGCTCTTTTTTGAGCAACACGGAAAGAAACACGATTTTCGATTTGATGTGCGATTGCATCAGCAACTAAAGCAGCATCTAAATCAGGATTTTTAACTTCTTTAATAGAAATTTGAATGTTTTCTTTAACTAACTTAGTTAAATCTTTTCTAATTTTTTCGATTTCTTCACCACTATGACCAATGACAACGCCTGGTTTAGCAGTATTGATAACTATTTCTGTTTTTTTAGCATTTCTTTCAATTAAAATGCTTGAAACTGCTGCGTCTTTTAATCTCTTAGTTAAAAATGAACGAATCGTATTATCATTTTGTAGATACTTAGCAAAATCTTTATTATTTGCATACCACTTAGATTCCCAAGTTTTGTTAATACCAATTCTAAGTCCGATTGGACTAACCTTTTGACCCATCAGTTTACCTCCTTCATTATATTATTTTTCACTAACGACGATTGTTATGTGACTTGTTTTATGATCTTTACGTCCTGTACGACCACGTGAATCAAATAAAATTCTTTTCATTACTTGGCCGTCATTAGCATATGCTTCTTTAACATAAAGCTTAGTAACATCTAAACCTAAATTGTTAGTAGCATTTGCAACAGCACTATTTAATACTTTAAGTACTAATCTAGCACCTTCATTATTTAAATTACTTAAAATGTTAACAGCTTCACTTACGCTTTTACCACGAATTAAATCAATATTTAAACGGATTTTGCGAGCTGAGCCTCTAACACCTTTAGCGATTGCTTTTGCTTCCATTGTATCCTCCTTCTAGGAATTACTAATTTTTATCTGCACCGTGTCCACCGAATTTACGTGTTAAGGCAAATTCCCCTAACTTATGACCTACCATATCTTCTGTAACATAAACTGGAATAAATTCTTTTCCATTATGTACAGCAAATGTATGACCAATAAATTCAGGATAAATTGTTGAACGGCGAGACCATGTTTTAATAACTTCTTTTTTACCAGATTCATTAACAGCATTTACTTTTTTCATTAAACTTGCGTCAACAAATGGTCCTTTTTTTAAACTTCTAGCCATTTAAAATCATCCTTTCTTATTTCTTACGGCGACGAACAATTAACTTGTCTGAAGCTTTTTTAGTATTTCTTGTTTTATATCCTAATGCAGGTTTTCCCCAAGGAGTTAAAGGTCCTTTACGACCAATTGGTGCACGACCTTCACCACCACCATGAGGGTGATCATTAGGGTTCATAACAGAACCACGAACTGTTGGTTTAATACCCATATGACGTTTACGTCCAGCTTTACCAACACTCACTAATTCATGATCTTCGTTTCCAACTTCACCAATAGTAGCACGACAAGTTTTTAAAACTTTACGAACTTCACCACTACTTAAACGAAGTAAAACGTATTTATCTTCGGTTCCCAATATTTGAGCACTAGAACCAGCTGTACGAGCTAATTGCCCACCTTTACCTGGTTTTAATTCAATATTATGAACCATTGTTCCTTCTGGAATATTACCTAATGGTAAGGCATTACCAACTTTAATATCTACTGCTTCACCACTAATTACTTCCATTCCAACCTTTAAACCTTTTGGAGCTAAAATATATTTCTTTTCTCCATCAAGATAGTGCACTAAAGCAACATTTGCTGTTCTATTAGGGTCATATTCAATTGAAGCAACTTTTCCAATAACGTTATCTTTATTACGATTAAAATCAATTAAACGATATTTTCTTTTTGCTCCACCACCACGATGTCTTAAAGTAATTTTACCTTGATTATTACGACCACCATTTTTCTTTAGTGTAACAACTAATGATTTTTCTGGAGTAGTCTTAGTAATTTCTGTGTTTACTAAAGTCGACTTACCACGTTGACCATTAGTCATTGGTTTATATGTTTTAATAGCCATAATTGTCCTCCTTTAGTTAGTTAAGTTCAATAGAACTTCCTTCACTTAATTTTACTATTGCCTTTTTGACTTTATTTGTTTTACCTACATAACGTCCAACACGTCTTTTACGAGGTTTAACATTAATTGTATTAACACTTTCTACTTTGACATTGAAAATCTTTTCAACTGCTTGTTTGATTTGTGTTTTATTTGCTTTTGGATCAACACTAAAAGTAATAGTGTTTAAATTTTGTGCTAGATTAGCACTTTTTTCAGTTATAATTGGCGCTTTAATTATATCTCTATAATTTTTCATTATTTAAGCACCTCCTCAATTGTATTTAAAGCATCTAAAGTAACAATCATCTTATCTGCACTAACAATATCTAAAACATTAATTTCACTTGCTTCTAGTAAAGTAACATAATCAATATTGCGAGTTGCAAGAATAATATTGTCGTTTAGTTCATTAACAACTAATAAAACATTTTTAGTAGCTTCTAAACTCTTTAAAATGCTCAATGCTTCTTTTGTTTTATTTGTTTCTAAATCAAAATTGTCAAGAACAATTAATTCTTTATTATTTGCTTTATAAGTTAAAGCACTTTTTAAAGCCAATCTTCTTTCTTTACGATTTTGACGTTTTTTATGATTTGCATTAGTTTGTGGTCCGAATACTACACCACCATGATACCATTGTGGAGCACGAATACTTCCTTGACGAGCTCTACCAGTACCTTTTTGTCTCCATGGTTTTCTTCCACCACCACTAACTTCACTACGATTTTTAACTGCGTGTGTTCCTTGTCTTAATGAATTTTGCGCTAATGTAATAGCGTCATATAAAACAACATTGTTTGGTTCAACACCAAATACTTCTTTACTTAAAGTTACATCTTTTACTTTTTCACCTTTGATATTTAATACAGTTTGTTTTGCCATATTAATAACCTCCTAGTTTTCTAAATTAGTAGAAGCTTCTACTTCACTAACTTCTTCTTTAGGTTCTTCTACCACTGGTGTATAATTTACTAATTCGTCTGTTTTATTTACTTTACCAGGATTTTTAACAGATGTACGAATGATAACTAAACCTTTTTTAG
>CALVXF010000024.1 GCA_944368875.1 uncultured Bacilli bacterium | reverse complement strand
ATGCATTCTTTTTCATATACTCCTCTTTTCTAGTTCTGTGGAATTCTATAGAAATTGTACCATAATACCCCACCCCCCCCGTCAAGAATTTTTGATGTTGTGGAAAACTCTGGTTAACTTATAGTTAATTTGTTTTTCAAAAAAAATAAGCTTTTGCTTATTTTTGACATTTTGGACAATAATATGTGCTGCGACCACCTATTTGTATTTTTTTAATTGTACTTTTACATATATTACATATATCGCCCGCATGATTGTGAACTAACAATTCTTCTTGAAAAGTACCATGTACTCCTTCACTAGATTGATAACTTCTAATTGTTGTTCCTCCCATTTTAATAGCATGTTCTAAAACTTCTTTTGTGTATTTAATTATGTTATCTAATTCTTTTTTAGTTAAACGATTCGCTTTTTTTAGTGGATTTATTTTACTTAGATATAATATTTCATCAGCATATATATTACCTATACCCACAATAATTGTTTGATCTAATAAAACTGTTTTAATGGGTAATTTTTTATTTTTATATTTGTTTTTTAAATAATTATTATTTAAATCATTATTCCATGGTTCTAAGCCTAATTCATTAAGGGGTTTTCTTTGATAAGCTTCTTCTTTGGTATATAAATACATTCTTCCAAATTTACGAGTATCTAAATAACGTAATTCTTTCTTATCATCTAGTTTAAAGATAACATGTTCATGTTTAGAATGTTCATCACTATTATTTTTAATAAAATATTTACCTTCCATACGTAGATGACTTAGTAAATAATAATTATCTAATTCAAACATCAACCATTTACCACGTCTTTTTATATCATTTATTTTTTGATTGATTATTTTATTTTTAAATTCTAAAGAATTTGGATATTCAATAATTTTAGGATAATTGATAATTACATCTTCAATTACTTTATTTAATACTTGTTTTTTTAATGTTTCTTTTATTGTTTCTACTTCTGGTAATTCTGGCACTATATCACTTCTTCCTAATTAATATTATAACAAAAAAGAAACATATTTGTTTCTTTAAATTGATTTATATTGTTCTAACATCAGTTTTTGTAATAATAAGTCCTTTTTTTGAACACTTAATTTCTTTAGTTTATTTTGACGTTTAAGTATTTTAATAGCTTCGTTTAAAATTTTAATCTGCTCATCTAAATTTTCAATAATTTTATTATTGTTTTCTATCATATTTTCTTTTTCGCTGTCACATTACCTGATAAAGATAAAATCGCATCATCTAATTCGTTTTCTTTTGCAAGTAATTCTTTATTTTCTTTTAATAACTGTTTATATTCTTCTAATAATTCTTGTTTACGTTGTATACGATTTTTAATTTCTTCATTTATATTTTGAACGGCAATCTCAGTTGGTTGTAGTGTTTCATATTTAAACTCATATCCCCATGAATGAACTGTGTCAATTATATATTGGATTTTTTTATCACCGATTTTTTTATGCTAGTCAAGTCATCATATTCACAAGCTAATAAATCTTTTAAAGTATGGATACCTCTGTGGCCAAAAGCCATTTTTATTGACGGAAATAAGTCTAATTTATCAATTCTTGTTTCTAATGATACTTTTTTATTCATATTTTTTCATCACTTTCTTCAAACATACATAAATTGAAATTTTATTAATAATTATTAATGTATATAATTAGTCCGATAAACTAACAATTAAATGTATGGTTTGTATTCTATTACAAACATTTGTATTTGTTAAATTAGGGTTATTAATGCTTTTTATTACGAAAACAAAAAAAGCAGGATAATACCCGCTTATTAAATTATTTTTGTTTCAATTTTATAACTTCCATACCACCCATGTATGGTCTTAATACTTTTGGTATAGTAATTGAACCATCAGGATTATAATTGTTTTCAATTAGAGCAATTAAACCACGTGGTGTTGCAACAACAGTATTATTTAAAGTATGAAGATAATAATTTCCTTTTTCACCTTTAACACGAATACCTAGTCTTCTAGCTTGGGCATCGCCTAAGTTAGAACATGAACCAACTTCAAAATACTTTTGTTGACGTGGACTCCATGCTTCAATATCACATGATTTAACTTTTAAATCAGCTAAATCACCACTACAACATTCAAGTTGTCTTACTGGAATATCCATATTTCTAAATACTTCTACTGTGTATTTCCACATTTTATTATACCAATCCATTGAATCTTCTGGTTCACATAGAACAATCATTTCTTGTTTTTCAAATTGATGAACACGATAAAGTCCTCTTTCTTCTAAACCATGAGATCCACCTTCTTTACGGAAACATGGTGAATAAGAAGTCATAGTAATTGGTAATTCTTCACGTTTTAGTATTTGATCTTTAAATCTACCTATCATAGAGTGTTCACTAGTACCTATTAAGTATAAGTCTTCACCTTCTATTTTATACATCATAGCTTCCATTTCTGGAAATGACATAACTCCTGTTACAACATCACTATGAATCATAAATGGTGGTATAGCATAAGTAAAACCTTGACTAATCATATAATCCCTAGCATAAGCAATCATAGCTTCATGCAAGCGAGCTATATCACCTAATAAATAGTAAAATCCTTGCCCACTAGTTCTTCCTGATGCAGCTTTATCCATCCCATTTAAAGCTTCAATGATATCTGCATGATATGGTATTTCATAATCTGGAACAATTGGCTCACCAAATTTTTCTACTTCTACATTTTCACTATCATCACGCCCAATTGGCACACTTGTATCAATAATATTTGGGATAACCATCATTTTTTCTTTGATTAAAGCATTAATTTTTTCTTCTTCTTGTTCTAATTCTAGTATTCTATTACCATAACTAGCAATTTCTTCTTTAATCTTGTTAGCTTCTTCTTTTTTTCCTTCACGCATTAGATTACCAATTAAAGCACTTTTACTATTTTTTGAAGCACGTAATTGGTCTCCCTCTAATTTTAATTCTCTTACTTTTTTATCTAGTTGTTCTACTTCATCAACTAAAGGTAGTTTTTCATCTTGAAATTTTTTCTTAATATTTTCTTTTACTAATTCTTTGTTTTCTCTTATTAATTTAATATCAATCATAATATCTCCTTTCTAAAATAAAAAGACTTATCAATAGGAGCATATAATGCGGTACCATCCTAAATAAGTCTTAATTAAGATAACGGTCTCCCGGAAATGTTTACATTTCACTCCGAAGTAGATTCATATACTATAATTATCTATTTCCACCAACCATAGACTCTCTAAAAATTAATCGTATACTACTATTCTTCATCAATGTATTTATACAAGTATTATACTTTATTTATTTCGTTTTAGCAAGCATTTTTATTTTTGTGACCATGGATTAATATGAATCATAATAAAAGTTATGCGACGATCATATTTTTTTATTTCTTTTTCAACTTTATGAACTATTTCATGAGCATCTTTTAATGATAAAGTATTAGGCATTAAAACTTCTAAATTAAGACTATAGTAAGGTCCATATTTTAACATAATCATATTATCTATTTTAATGATATTTTCATTAGTTAAAATAATCTTTTTTAATTCTTTTAAATACTGTTGATCATCTTCTTGCTTGCCTAAAATTATACTAATACTTTCTTTTAGGATTGTAAATCCCGTTTTTATAATTAGTAGTCCCACTATTATTGTAGCAATACTGTCAGCATATATTAAATAAGGGTAATTGCTTGCGAATTGGATTAAAATACTTGAAATTAAAACAACAACACTACTTATAACATCTGCCTTACTTTCACGACCACTACTGATTAAAATCATATTTTTTAACTTATTACCTTTTTTTATTAAATAAAAAGATAATAAGTATTTAGCCATAATTGTAAATATAGTTGTAATAATAACTATCCAAGAAGGTTTTACACTACTATTATGACTATTAAAAATTAAAGAAAGACCTAATCCTAAAACAATAATCCCAATTATCATGCTTGTTAAATATTCTAATTTACCATGACCAAAAGGATGTTCTTTATCAGGTGGTCTACGACTAACTTTTGATCCAACAAAAGCCATAACATCAGTTATTAGATCACTAAAAGAATGTAAGCCATCAGCAGTTAAAGCTTTGCTTTTAAATATAAAACCTATTACTAGTTTTAAACACGTCAAACATAAATTAACTAAAAAACTAATAATTAAAGCTAAACTCACACTATTCATCAAAATACATCTCCCTATTTAGCTTGATACCAATCCAACCCAACTTCAATATCAACTTTAAGTGGTACATCTAATTTATATGTATTTTCCATAATTTCACGTATTAAAGTTTTAAGTTTTTGTTCTTCATTTTTTGGACAATCAAATACTAACTCATCATGAACTTGTAAAATCATTTTAGCTTGCATTTTTTCTTTTTTTATTTTTGCATGTATTTCGATCATTGCTTTTTTAATAATATCGGCACTTGTTCCTTGAATAGGTGCATTTAAAGCCATTCTCTCACCTTGTTTTTTTATAATTACATTGGCATTATTAAGTTCTGGAATAGTTCTAATACGACCAAACAATGTTTTGACATAACCCTTATCATGTGCTTGTTTAATTGTTTTATCCATATAAGTTTTAATACCAGGATAAGCAGTAAAATAATTGTGGATAAAGGTACTTGCTTCACTTGGTGTTAGATTAGTATTTTCACTCAAGCCATAACTACTAATCCCATATATAATTCCAAAATTAACAGCTTTAGCAATTCTACGCATATTTTTAGTTGGTTCTAAAACATTAAATATATCGCGTGCTGTTTTAGTGTGGATATCTTCCCCATTTTTAAATGCTTGTATCAAACTTTCAACTTGTGCCATATGAGCCAAAATACGTAGTTCAATTTGTGAATAATCACTGCTAATAATGACACTATTTGGGCTAGGTAAAAAAGCCTTTCTAATTAATTTTCCTTCTTCACTGCGCATAGGAATATTTTGTAAATTTGGTTCGATACTTGACAATCTGCCTGTTCTAGTCAAAGTTTGAGTATAAATGGTATGAATTTTTTGATCGTCATGAATACAGTTAATCAATCCTTCTACATATGTAGAATAAAGTTTACTAAAAGCGCGGTAATTAATAATTTCTTCAATAATTGGATGTTTACCTTTTAGTTTATTTAAAACTTCAATATTAGTCGAATAACCTTTTTTTGTTTTTTTAAAAACAGGTAGTTTTAATTCATCAAATAATACAACTCCTAATTGATTAGGTGAAGAAATATTAAAAGTATGACCAGCATAATTATAAATAGTATTACTTGTAAGTTCCATTTTAAGTTTTAATTCTTCGCCCATTTCTTCTAATTTAGAACGTGAAACATATACACCATTATATTCCATATCACCCAAAGTTAAAGCAAGAGGCATTTCAATATCTTTAAATAGTTTAAATAAGTCTTTGTCAATTAACTTTTTTTGAAACATATTTTTTGTATCATAAATAAATTTAGCCCCTATAACAGCATTATAATAAACTAGATCTTTATTTAATTCTTGCTTTTTATTGAACAAAGCATCATAAAATAACATATCCGTTTCATATTCATTAGCTAAATAAGCCATATCATCTTTAATATTTAATTCTAATAAATAGCCCGCAATCATTGTATCAAAACTCACATTGCTAAGATTTATATCATGCCATTTCAAAGCTACATAATTTTTCTTTAAATCATATGTATATTTTTCAATATTATCAAAAAACGAAGAAGATTTTAATAAAACATCACTAGGAATAAAACAACTAACTTCCTCATTATAAATACCGATGCCATGAATTTTTCCGGTGTGATAATTTTCACCTTCTAAACTTAGATAAAAGGCAAATGGTTTTGTAATTTTTAAATCATTTATATCTTTAATTACGTCATAGGTAAATGATTTAACTTCTAAATCCTCTTTAACTTCTCTTTTTAAAAAAGAATAGAATTCTAGTTCTTCATATATTTTATTAAGTTTCTCATGATTAGTTCCTTGATATTTAATATCTTTAAGATTTATTTCTAAAGGGGCATCTTTGACAATCGTACACAAGTGTTTACTTTTATAGGCATCTGTTTTTCCTTCAAGTAATTTATCTTTTAATTTACCTTTAATCTCATCAATATGATCATATAAATTATCAAGCGTTTTATATTCACTAATAAGTTTTAATGCTGTTTTTTCACCAACACCACGAACACCAGGAATATTATCACTAGCATCACCCATTAAAGCTTTAAGATCAATCATATGAATAGGTTCAAAACCATAGGCTTTTTTAAAACTCTCTTCATTATAACGAATATAATCTTTTTGTTTTAACAATTTAATATCAACATCTGGACTAATAAGTTGTAATAAATCTTTATCACTACTAATAATTGTCCCAATAAAATCCGGTTCTAAATCACAATAGTGTGCAAAAGTACCAATAATATCATCTGCTTCATAATTGTCTATTTCATAATATGTTATCCCCATAGCTGTAAGTAATTCTTTTGCCTTAGGAAATTGGATTTTTAATTCATTAGGTGTTTCACTACGACCACCTTTATAATCAGCATATTCTTCATGTCTAAAAGTTTTACATTTATCAAAAGCAACAATAATATATTGTGGTTTTTCTTCTAATATAATTTTATTTATCATATTCGTAAAAACAAATAAAGCATTAGTGGGAAAACCTTTACTATTATTCATAAAATTACCATTGTATGCAGTAGCATAATAACTTCTAAAAAGGAGATTATTACCATCAACTAAAATAATTTTATTCATACTATCACCTATAACTATTTTAACACAAAAAAAGTGAATAAACTATTCACTTTTAAAAATCATATCTAATTTCTCTTTGATTTGTTCACGATTAAATGGTTTAGCAATATATGATGTAAATCCAGCTTT
>CALVXF010000023.1 GCA_944368875.1 uncultured Bacilli bacterium | reverse complement strand
TATATTCAAACAAATATGAAGTTTTCATAACATTCTCACTTCCTTACTATATGGTATTGCTATCATAAATAATATACCACAAAATAAGTAGTTTAGTCAATTAAAAAAGGAAGCAAAAGCCTCCTTTACATTATTTATTACATTGTTTTACCATAGTCATCAGTTTCAGTTATTTCACTTACACCCATTTCGTTCATATAATCTTGTTGTTCTTGCGTCGCTTCTGTTTGCGTTTCTGTTGTCTGTGGTGCCGTTTCGCTTGCTCGTTGTTGTGTATCTTCTTGAACAGGTTGATAAGCTGGACTTGCTACTTCTACTTCTTCAATAACAGTTTCTTGATTATTACTTGCAGGTGCAACATCTTGCGTATAAGATTGTTGTGCAGGACTATCAACAATTTCTTCATCAATTACTTCTTCAGAAGAATTGTTGCTTGAACCATCTTCAATTGGAACAAATGTTTCTCCAACTATTTGACCTGGTTTTCCTTCGATTTGGATACCATCTTCTGGTAACATAGGTATATTTGGATCATATTCACCACCAGGATTAATTGTGATATCTTCGCCAGTAGTATCCTCTTTACCATCTAGATTTTGATCGTGATCTCCACCAGTAGTTTCTTCTTTAATTACTTCTTCACCACGACTTTCATCGACAATAACTTCTGTTTCAGTTCCAGTTTCTTTTTTACCTTCTGGATATGTATAATTACCTCCACTAGTATGACCACCAGCTTCTACTTTTTGAGTACCATCTGCATTTTGAGTAACCTTACCTATTCCTAAATTTGGATCTTCATCAGTCACACTGTGTAATTCCATATCTGAAACATATTCACTAGTTATCCCTAAATTAATAGCTTCAACTATTTCATCACGAGTTAATTTATCTTTAATCTTACCATTCGCTTCATTAGCTAAATCTTCAGCTAAATCTTCTAATTTACCTAAGTCTTTAAAGTATGCAGTATCTAATAAATCTTGAACATTTCCACCTTCTATAGCTTTAACACAATTAGCTAAATCATTATTGATGTATTCTTCAAAATCTCCACTACTTAAAACTTGAGTTCCATAGTATGATTGCATATAAGCTTGAACAGTATCAAGATTAACTAAAGCATATAATTTTACTTGATCACTTAATTCAATAGAATTTTTGAATTCTAAGTTAGCAACTTTACTATTGAAAGCTTCTTTGATTTCTTCTACTTTAGCGTCATTTCCACTAGCAGCATATTGGAATATATCATAAGATAATTGTTGAATTTCACTAGCAAAAACTTGATCTGCTTCATTCATAAAAATATTTGAATAATCATCCATCGTATTATTGCCTAAAGCACGATGTACATTAGCATACGATAAACCACGATAATAACTAATTGTATTTTGTAACATCTCACTAGCTGATGCTTTATAATTTAATTGAGCAATAAAATCATTGTCTTGATATACAGCATCCAAATTACTAACTAGCCATGCATCATAAGCAATAGCTCCATCGGCATTATTGCCATATGGTAAAGTACTATTAAGAGCATCAACAGCTA
The DNA here is from genome assembly GCA_944368875.1 of uncultured Bacilli bacterium. Classification (GTDB taxonomy): domain Bacteria; phylum Bacillota_I; class Bacilli_A; order RF39; family UBA660; genus CALVXF01. The sequence continues at coordinate 13,539 of CALVXF010000023.1, read as the reverse complement.
TCGAAATTTGTTCATCAGTACTTATAACTTCATCTCTTTGAACTTCCACGACTTGCTCAGTTGGAACTACTTCATCTGTTCGTTTATGTTGTGCATTGCAAAATGAAAGAATTCCAATTGTTAATAAAACTGTCATCCCGCCAACTAAAACTCTTTTCCAAGTAGGTCTATTATCTTTGAAATTAGTAATATTCTTAGGGCTAGAATCACGGACTAATTTTAAATTATTATTCTTTTTCATGCTTTCAGTTAATAATTCAGGATTAGTTAATTCAAGATGCTTTTTTTCAACATCAGTTAAAGCATCATATCCCGCTTTAGCTATTTGTTTTCTTTTAAGTTCAATTTCATCAGGTAGATTAACTAACATATTAGTTAAATCTTCTTGTTTTAAATTCAAATAATAATTTGCTACAGAACTAAATCTATTATCAGAAACACATTTTTTCATTTCATCAGCATATGCATCAAGATACATATTATATAATTGATTGAATTGTTCTTTCTTTTCTAAAAAAGTTGCACGTTCATTATCATCTATAAAATAATCTTCGTTTTTACTTAATTTTTCTTGTAGTGCACGAGCAAAAACTATTTCCGGTAAACGATTTAATTCATTTACATCATTAGTTTTTACTTGTGAATCTAAAAGATTCATAATACGTTGTTGTAATAAATCATATACTTGATAATTGTATGTATGCCATTGTCTTTCATTCATTTATATCACCTCTATTCAACTTCCCTTTTATTACCTGTAAATACCCAACCATTGTTGATTAGATTTGAGTTGTTACATGTACTCCATTGAGTTTTAGAAGAATCATTTACATATTTACGTGTTCTATCACGATAATAAGTAACTGTAGTATTAACAACTTCTGTCTTATAAACAGGATCTTTTCTTTCACTTATTTCATAACCTACGATAACATCGACAGTTCCATAAATTGGTGTAACTCTTTCATATGAATGTAGACATCCATATTCACCTTTTTCTACATCTTCAACATAAGTTATTTCATATGTTTTTGCATACCATTTGTATGTGTATTGTTGACTAACTGAACAATTAGAATCACATGGTACATCGGCAATTGAAACTAACTCATATCTATCGGTACTAGTAGAAGTTACTGGAACAGATGAAACAAAAGTTCCAAGATAAGTTTCTCCTACATATTCTTTAACTTCAGAAGTTGTTGTTGTTTGAACATAACCCCACTTATCACAAACTGTTTCTATTTTCTTTTTAGCTACAACTTGATATGTTTTCTTAATTGGTTTATCTCCATCATAATATTTAACAACATTATAACCAATTAGAACTTGTTTTTCTTTACTCTTAGTCTCACTCTTAGTTTCAACTTGATGAATGTTTTCACTACCACTTTCAACAGTTATCTTATTAGTAGTCCAATTGCTCCAAGTTGACCAATTAGTATAATAACCATTAGTTTTTAAAACGTATTCACATTGATATTTCTTTACAGGTTTTGGCGTTGGTTCCTCTTCATCATCATCGTCTGGAACAACTGGTGTAACTGGATTATTATCTTTATCAACTATTTCTTCCCCTTCTGTTTCACAAATCGTTGTTTGACAATAATCATAACATCCCATATGAACTAATATATAATCTTCTTGTTGTGAACATTTTAAATTAACTTTCATAATGTAGAATTCTTCATCTTCTTTTGTTACTTCAACATAAGATTCATCCAAATCACATTCTTTGCCATATTTATCTGTGAAAGATAAAATTATTTTCTTTTCTAACATTTCACGTAAAGTCATTTTTTCTTTATCGCCAACTTCTTGTGGTAAACGTGAAATTGTGTAATAACTTTTAGCTGCATCTTTCATTGACATAACATTCATGTTAAAAATAGTATCTAATAATGGATCTACTTTTTGATTAACATATCCTTTTGTTGGAAATAACCAAACAAGCAAAAAGACAAATAATGCTATAAACAATATTTGTAAGATTATATCCTTTAACGTGAATTTTTCATTTCTTTCTTCGTACATAAATCATTCCCCCTCGATTACGCCTGTATACTAACATAAAAAGTTGTAAAAGTCAAATAAATGGTTATTTTTACTCAGATTATGTTATTTTCTATATATCTAAATTATAACATCTTAACATATATTAGTCAATCGAAATACGGACAATTGTTGAACCCTGATTATAATAATATGTCTTATATTCCAAAACTTTCTTATTACTTTTTAAAACATCACTAGTCGTTTTTCTTAAAACTCCTGAACCGATGCCATGAATAATACAAAAAATGCTGTTTTTTAATTTGTAATTTTCGTTGATAAAATCATTGATCGCTACACGAGCCACTTCTCTATCCATACCATGCAAATCAATTTTAGGTAGATTTTCAATAAAAACAACACTATCTAAAGTCATATAAAACTCTTTTCATATCTTCCTTACTAGCAACACTATTTCTACCACCTATTTTAGTAACACTTAAAGCTCCACTGACATTACCTATTTTAATCGCATCACTAAAACTATAGTTATTAGCAATCGCATACGTAAAGGCCCCATGGAATAAATCCCCAGCCCCAGTTGAATCAACTGCTTTAACTTTAATTGATGGCATAATTTTAATCATTCCATCTTCTTCATAAACCGCACCTTTATCTTCTAAAGTAACTAATATATGACTATGTGGAAAAATATCTTTTAGTTTAGACATCATTGTAACCAAAGAATTAGTATCCGTATATTCAATCGTCATTTCAGCTAAAGCTTCAGCAAATTCATGACCACAAGCAACATAAGTAGACATCTTGGCAAGCTCAATAATTTCATCTCTTGGTCTACCCGCATCAATTATGGATATAGCCTTAGGATATTTTTGTAATATCTTTTTGGTTATTTCGTATTCTTGACCATCAAATAAAATAATATCTGGTTCAAAAGCAAGTTCAAAATCTTGCATTTTAGCTTCGCTTGCACGATGAGTTAAAACTGTTCTACTACCATTATCTTTATTAGCAATAATAAAACTAACAGTTGTTCTAAGCCCATCACGAAGCTCCAAATAATCAGTTTTAACACCTACTCCTTCAAATTCATCTTTGATTGTTCGGCCATATAGGTCATTACCTACAACACCCGCAAAATAAACTTCATTCATCCCCCAACTACCAATTAAATAAGCAGCATTACTAGCAGGACCTCCACCACATTCAATCATATCACTAACTCTAGTTTTGGTGTTTTCTTCTGGATAGCCATCAAATGGAATTGTAATATCATAAGAGGCATTACCTATACATAGTATTTTCATATCATCACCTATTATAATTCTACCATATTTTTAATCTTTTTTAACAAAAAATTATCACCGAAGTGATAATTTTAATTACATATTTTCTTTTACTTTAGCTTGAGCAGCAGCAAGACGTGCTAGTGGAACACGATATGGACTGCAAGATACATAAGTAAGACCAATCTTATGACAGAACTCAACACTACTTGGTTCTCCTCCATGTTCACCACAAATACCCAATTTAATATTAGGTCTAGTACTACGTCCTTTTTCAACTGCCATTTCTACTAATTTACCAACACCATTTTGGTCTAATTTAGCAAATGGATCATTTTCAAAAATACCTTTTGTATAATAATCATTTAAAAATTTAGATGCATCATCACGGCTAAAACCATAAGTCAATTGCGTTAAATCATTAGTACCAAAACTGAAGAATTCAGCTTCTTTAGCAATTTCATCAGCAAGGACAGCTGCTCTTGGTATTTCAATCATTGTTCCAACATGATATTCTAAATTACTATTATTCTCTTTTAATACTTCTAAAGCTGTTTCATCAACTATTTTCTTAACATACTTAAGTTCATTTAAATCACCAACTAGTGGAATCATAATTTCTGGTACAACATTCATACCTTCCTTATTAACACTAATAGCTGCTTCCAATACTGCTCTTGTTTGCATAGCTGCAATTTCAGGGTAAGTAACAGCTAGACGACATCCACGATGCCCCATCATAGGATTGAATTCTTTTAATGATTCAACACGATGTTTTAATGCTTCAAAAGTCATCCCCAAACTTTCCGCAAGTGGTTTGATTTCTTCATCTGTATGAGGTAAAAATTCATGTAGTGGTGGATCTAAATAACGGATTGTGACAGGTAATCCTTTCATTTCTTTAAATATGCCAATAAAATCTTCTTTTTGCATTGGAAGTAATTCGTTTAAAGCATCTGTTCTTTTTTCAACTGTATCAGCAGTGATCATTTTACGAACAACAAAAATTCTTTTTTCGTCAAAAAACATGTGTTCTGTTCTAACTAAACCAATACCTTCAGCACCAAATGCTAAAGCTTGGCGGGCATCTTTTGGAGTATCAGCATTAGCACGTACACCAAGTGTACGAATACTATCAGCCCAATTCATGAATGTTTCAAAGTCTCCACTAATAGTTGGTTCAACTGTTTTAATTTCTTCACCATAGACCATACCTGTAGATCCATCTAGTGATAAATAGTCTCCTTCTTTATAAACTCTACCTTCTTTATCAGTCAAAGTTTTAGCTTCTTCATTTATTTTTAAATCACTACATCCTGAAACACAACATCTACCCATACCACGAGCAACAACAGCTGCATGACTCGTCATACCTCCACGCATTGTTAAAACACCTTGCGCTAAAGCCATTCCTTCAATATCTTCAGGAGAAGTTTCTAAACGTACTAAAATAGTTTTTTCATCTTTATGAGCTTTGATATCTTCCGCATTAAAATAGATTTTACCAGCAGCAGCTCCTGGACTAGCAGCTAGACCACTAGCAATAACTTTACCATTTTTTAAAGCCGTTTGATCAAACATTGGATGTAACAATTGATCTAATTGTTTTGGTTCTACTTTTAAAATAGCTTCTTCACGAGTAATCATACCTTCATTAACCATATCAACCGCAATTTTTAAAGCCGCTTCTGCTGTACGTTTACCATTACGTGTTTGAAGCATATATAATTTACCATTTTCAATTGTAAATTCCATATCTTGCATATCTTTATAATGTTTTTCTAAGGTGTCTGCAACACGAGCAAATTGTTCATATACTTCTGGCATATCTTCTTTTAATTTAGAAATTTCTTCTGGTGTACGAATACCAGCAACAACATCTTCACCTTGAGCATTAATTAAATATTCACCAAATAATTTGTGTTCCCCAGTAGCAGGATTACGAGTAAAGGCTACTCCTGTTCCACAATTATTTCCACGATTACCATAAACCATTTCTTGAACATTGACAGCCGTACCCCAACTAGATGGAATATCATTCATCTTACGATATACTTTAGCACGATCCGTATTCCAACTTCTGAATACTGCTTTAACAGCTTCAATCAATTGCATTTTAGGGTCTTGTGGAAATTCAACTCCCCCACTTATTTCTTTGTAGACTTCTTTAAATTTAGAAGTAATTTCATACATATCATCAGCATCTAGTTCAATATCACTAGTAACACCTTTTTCTTCTTTATATGTATCTAGTAATCTTTCAAACTTAGCTTTGGGATATCCCATAACTACATCAGCAAACATTTGGATAAAGCGACGATATGAATCGTATACAAAACGCTTATTGTCAGTTGCTTCAGCAAACCCAACTGCTACTTCATCATTTAAACCTAAGTTTAAAACAGTATCCATCATTCCTGGCATACTAGCACGAGCACCACTTCTTACAGATACTAATAATGGATTTTTCATATCACCCATTTTTTTGCCTGTTTTACTTTCTAATTCTTCTAACTTAGCAAAAATTTGCTCTACAACTTCATCACTTATCTTTTCTCCATTGTCATAGTAGAGATTACAAGCTTCTGTTGTAACTGTGAATCCATTAGGGACAGGTAATCCAATACTAGTCATTTCAGCTAGATTAGCTCCTTTACCACCAAGTAATTCACGCATATTTTTGTTTCCTTCTTGAAACGCATAAACATACTTTGTCATAAAATCCTCCTTATCGTTCTTTTTGATTATAACAAAAAAAGAATTGTCTTTCAACAATTCTAGTCTTTTTTAAGGCTTTTTTGTTTAACAAAATTATGTACCTTTTCGATATAGCACGCACCACATAATGGTTCATATGAAACACTATTTTCTTGATCAATTGCAACTTGGCTACCATCAAAAACATATTTTCCATTGATGATTCGAGCATTGAACTTAGCTTTTTTACCACAAGCACAAATGGTTGTTAATTCCTCTAATTTATCAGCAAGTTCAAATAAACGTCGACTTCCTGGAAAAGAATTGGTTTTAAAATCTGTTTTAAGGCCATAACAAATAACAGATATATCCAATTCTTTAGAGATGAACTGTAATTCTTCTACTTGTCTAGTAGTTAAAAATTGTGCTTCATCTATCAATACACAATTTTGCTTTGCTAAAATATCTTTGGTTAAGTTTATAATAGATTCACTTTGATCAACTAAAAAATCAACTTTACGTGTAATACCTATTCGAGAGATTAAAAAATCACTACCTTTAGTATCAACGCTAGGTTTTAAAACAATAACTTTCATACCTTTTTCTTCATAATTATGAGCTACTTGCATTAAAGCAGTGCTTTTTCCAGAATTCATAGCTCCATAGCGAAATGTTAAATTAGCCATTATTTCCTCCTTTTGCTCTTGGGTGATTATTTAAATAAACACTTCTTAATCTTTCATTAGAAACATGGGTGTATATCTGCGTAGTACTCAAATTTTCATGTCCTAATAATTCTTGAACACTTTTTAAATCTGCTCCTTCATTTAGCATATGCGTTGCGAATGTATGTCTTAAAGTATGTGGTGAAACATGTGTTTTAATTGTTTTATCATATTTATTAATAATATTACGAATAGATCTTGTGGTAATAGGATTACCATGTTGATTGACAAGCAAATAATCGTTTTCGTTTTGACATAATAAATTACGACTATTATCAAGATAATTTTGAATCAAATTAGAACAAATATGACCATACAAAACATATCTTTCTTTATTTCCTTTTCCCAAAACTTTAATTTGTTTAGTACTAAAATTAATATCACTAATTTTAATATTAACTAGTTCACTAACTCTAAGTCCTGTTGCATATAAAAGTTCTAATATAAGAGCATCTCTAATACCTAAAGGACTATTTAAAGTTGGTTGTTTTAAAAGAGTTTCAACATCATTAATACTTAAAAATCTAGGCAGTTTCTTATCAACTTTAGGATTAGAAATTAAAAGCATGGGGTTTTCTTTTACATAGTTATGAATAAACAAATATTTATAAAAACTACGTAAACTACTAATATAACGACTAATTGTTTTTTTACTAAAATTGCGATCATATAGAGATTTTAAATAAGATCGAACTATTAAATAGTCGACCTTATTAAAATTATTAATATTTATTTTTTTTAAGAAAGACATAAAATCTTCTATGTTGTTTTGATAAGCCATAATAGTATTATTAGAATAATGCTTTTCATTTTCTAAATAACCAACAAAATTTTTAATTGTTTCTCTCATTTAAATCATCTTCTCTTTTTTTTAGCCCAAGCATTTTCATCTGTATGATCAATAATAACTGGTTTACCATGAAGAGTCGTTCTTACAATATCCGGATTATCTTCATCTGTATTATCTATATTCAATACTTCTAAATAATCTTCTTGTTGTTCTTTTTGGCGATTTTGATATTCTTCGTATTCCTCATCAAAATGATCAAAATAGACTTGATTACCATTCATTTTTGTATAAACAATACCATCATCATCTATAACAAATGGTTTATTTTCTTCTTCCATTTCTAGAGGTTCTTCTACCGGTTGTTTTTTTGAATGAAATAACTTTATAGCTTTTTCAACATCACGCGATCCAACTGTTTTTTGCATAGAAGTTACTCCACGATATGAATTATTCGCGATTACACTTTTTTGATTCCAAAAAATACTACATAAGATGACTAAACCTCTTGTTTGTTTATAACTCATCAATTTTTTTTCAACATCTTTTTGCCATTCATCTATACTTCTATTACACTCCGCTGTTTCTAAATCATAATTTCTATAAGGCAAAGCATAAGCTAAATTCATGATTGCATTTTTAAAACTTGCATTTAAGTAACGTCTATCTGAATTAATATCATGAGAAATATTTCGCTTATCTAAATCTTGATAAAAAGTTTTAATCCAATTACTGAAAAATGGTTTGTAAAGAATGGCTTCAAATATATCGTCATGTTTTCTAGCCAATTCTTCTTTATTGTATTTAGGATATTTTTCTTTATATTGTGAATATTTTTCACGTAATTCAGAAAATTCTTTTGCAATATTTAAAAGATTGATATTTTTATAAACTGGTTCTAAAAATTTACGACCACTATTTTCATAAGTAATATAAATTAAAGAGTCATTAGATATATGATTTTTAATAGCTGGTTCTTTTTGGGTTATAGTACTATTTAAATAATTAATAAAATTAGTTTTACCTGTTTCTTCATCTTTTAGCATGACATTTTCAGTTAAACCAAAACATGCATTTTCTAATATAAAAATATCAATTGTTGTAATATCTAGTTTCGTTTTCAGACGATTGTTTTCTACTATTTTAACAATTTGTTCTTGTTTTGTTTTATTATCATAAACTCTCAAAGTATATCTTCCCATAGTACACCCGCTTCTATCTAGTAGTATTATATCAAAAAAAGATAGATTTTGTCTATCTTTCATAATCACAATTAGAACATTTTATTTTGTTGTTTTTCATAACTAGAGCTTCAGAACAATTAGGGCAAAGTTCACCAGTTGGTTTATCCCAAAAAGCAGTTTTACATTTAGGATAATTATTACATCCATAAAATTCTTTGCCCTTTTTTGTTTTCTTAACAACAATTTTCCCTTCCTTACATTTAGGACAATCGCATATTTCCACTACTTCTTTTTTCTCCGTTTTGATATATTTACAAGTAGGATAATTGCTACAAGCCGTAAATAGACCATATTTACCTTTTCTAATAACTAAAGGACTACCGCAATTAGGACAAAGTTCTCCTGTTTGTTCTGGAGCTTTTTTCTCCATTTTTCCAAACGCTTCATTTAATGCTGGTTCAAATTCTTTATAAAACTCATCTAAAACGTTATACCAAACTAATTTATTATGGGCGATATCATCTAAAGATGTTTCCATATTAGCTGTATATTTGACATTGATTAAATGGCTAAAATATTGTTGTAATTTATCTGTAACCTCAAATCCTGTTTCAGTTGGAACAAATTTTTTATCTACAACTTTAACATAACCACGTGTCTTGATGTTATCCATCGTTTTCGCATAAGTACTTGGTCGCCCAATACCAAGTTCTTCCATTTCTTTAATTAATCTAGCTTCTGTATAACGAGGTGGTGCTTTAGTAAAATGTTGTTCTTTAGAAACATCATCAGTGACAATAATAGATGAATTATATTTTTCAAATTCAGGTAAGATAACATCATTATTATCTTCATAATCACTATATACTTTTAAATATCCATCAAAAATTAAAACACTACCTGTTGCTTTAAATTGGTAATTATTATTATCCAAAATAACTGTTGTATTACTTGTCTTCGCATCACTCATAAGACTAGCTAAAGCACGATAATAAATCATGCGATATAATTTATATTCATCATTTGATAAATATTCTTTGACGCTTTCTGGAGTTCTTTGAATATTAGTTGGACGAATTGCTTCATGAGCATCTTGGACATTTTCTTTTTTCTTAGTTATTTTAACACGTCCAACATAGTCTTTGCCATAAGTAGTTTCTATATATTTATAACTTTGGCTTATAAATTCATCACTTAAGCGAATTGAATCAGTACGCATATAAGTAATTAAACCTGTTGTTTCATCTTTAAGTTCAATTCCTTCATATAATTTTTGAGCTAACGACATTGTTTTTTTAGAAGTGAAATTTAATTTATTGGCTGCATCTTGTTGAAGTGTACTAGTAATAAATGGTAATTTACTTTTCTTATTTTTCTTCTTTCTATCAACATCAACTATTTTATAAGTATTGGAAAGTCTATTTAAAATATCATTAGCTTCGCTTTCACTTTTAACTGTAATTTCTTTATTATTATAATTGAATAAAGATGCTTCAAATTCTTTAAAATTAGCTGTTATAGTCCAATATTCTTCAGGAATAAAAGCTTCTATTTCTCTTTCACGATCAACAATTAATTTCAAGGCAACACTTTGAACACGACCAGCACTAGTGCCATCTGTTTTGGCCTGCATTAATCGACTTAAACGAAATCCAATAATACGATCTAAAATTCTTCTTGTTTCTTGACTATTAACCATATTCATATCAATTTTACGCGTATGTTTAAAAGCATCTAAAACTGTATTTTTCGTTATTTCGTTAAAAACAATGCGATCATATTTATCATCTTTAATATTTAAAGCATCATATAAATGCCAAGCAATAGCTTCTCCTTCACGATCAGGATCACTTGCAAGATAAATATGACTAGCATCTTTACATTCTTTTTTTAAATCATTAATAACTTTGCTTTTTCCTTTAATCGCAACATAATCAGGTTTAAAATGATCATTTATATCTACCCCTAAACCAAACTTACCTTTAGTTGATAAGTCACGAATATGTCCTTTGCTAGAAACAACTTTATAATCTTTTCCTAAATATTTTTCAATAGTTTTACTCTTACTAGGAGATTCTACAATAACTAAATTTTTAGACATAATTCACTTCCTTTTGTCATATACTATATACACGATATTTTATTCGTTGTCAATAATTTTGCTTTCTAAATAATATATACAACATCTTGAAAATAATTCCTTTTACGAGCATAAAATAATTAAAAAAGTTAACATTATTAATGGTGGTCATATGAAAGATATTAATAAAAGTATTAAATGTTCAGTTCACGATTGTGCTTATTGTCTTCCTAAACATAATTCTTGTACAAAAAAAATAATTAGAATTTGTAATTGTAGTCTAGAGGATAGTAAAGAAGCTACGATGTGTGATAGTTACAAAAAAAGGAAAAAAACCATTTAAAAAGAGATTGATATCTCTTTTTATTCATCTACAATATTTACATCATAGCGATAACTACCTGCTTCATAACTTACAGTAATAGTTGTATTAGTATAGGACATTTTCTTATGAGTCTTAGGATTTTCTATATTAGCATCAATATAATTACCTTGTACTAGCATCTCTAAAGTTATGACTGTTTCTTCACCTTCTACTTCAGGAATTTGATCCATATTATCGGCTAAATAATTTTGGGCAGCTCCTTTTAAATTTTCTGTAAGTAATGCTAGAGAATTATCTTCTGTTTTATCGATATAACTATTTATTGCAGGTACGCTAATAGCTAAGATTAAACCCAAAATAATAATTATGCCTAATAATTCTACTAATGTAAATCCACTTTTTTTCATAATTCACCTCTAAAATAATAATTGTTTTCTATTTCATATCCTAAAGATGTCTTTGGTCCATGCCCTGGATAAATAATAACATCTTTAGGGTATTTTTTTATTAAATTAATGCTTGCTTGCATGTCTAAATCATTACCACCTAAATCAGTTCTACCAATACTATCTTTGAAGATAAAGTCTCCAACGAACATCACTTTTTCTTTTTCAAAATATATAGTAATTGAATCCTTAGTGTGACCTGGAGTTTTAAGAACAATGAATTTAAAATAGGGATTTTTAAAATCATTGATATTATCACTATCGTAAATTGGAATGGAAGAAAACTCTTTAAGAGCACCAATGTGATCAAAATGTTTATGCGTAATAATAATACCATCAATTATACGATTACCAATTTGTTTAACTATACGATCATAATCTGCTCCTGGATCAATTACTAAAACATGATTATTGAAACTTAAAATATAACAATTGGTTTCTAAATAACCTACTTTAACTATTTCTATTTTCATCAATTAGCTCCTTAATTGGTCCATATGTTTTACGATATCCTGGAATTAGACCATATTTATGAATAGCCATAATATGTGCTTTAGTAGGATATCCTTTGTGTTTTTTAAATCCATACTCAGGATACTTTAAATCAATTTCATATAGCATATGATCTCTTGTCACTTTAGCAATAATACTAGCAGCAGCAATTGAAGCACTTTTACTATCACCCTTAATAATTGGCATATGATTAATAAAATCACCAAGAGGCATAGCATCTGTTAAAACATAATCTAAAGGTATTTGTGCTTGAACTTTGGAAATTGCTATTTTCATAGCTTTACGACTTGCTTCATATATATTGATTTCGTCTATTTCAGAAGCTTCAACTATTCCTATTCCATATACTGCATGTTCTATTATATACTTATAAAATTCTTCACGTTTCTTTTCACTTAATTTTTTACTATCATTTAAACCTTCTAAAACAAAAGTATCAGGAAGATAACAACAAGCTGCAACAACCGGTCCATATAAAGGACCTCTTCCTGCTTCATCAGTTCCAGCTATATATTTATATCCTTGTTCTTGTAATTGTTTTTCATACAAATATAAATCGGTCATTTTACAATTGGTACCTCTACGCTAGCATCATAAACTAAATTGTTAGCAAAATAGCCATGATGGTTTTTATAGGTATTATTTTTACTAAAATCATCCATATTGATAAAATCCTTTTGACAATCAACAATCCCATAGATATATTCAGGTAATAAATAATAATCATTGTTTTCTTTTCTATATATTGGTAAAACAGGGTCACCAGTTAAAGCATAACCGATGTATTCTTCAGGTATTTTTATTAATAATACTTGATTTGATGAAGTCTTCAAGCAACTTATAAACATCGGTAATAAATTAGTTAGTTCAAAATCTAAATTAATATCTGGAAGATCACTACTATTTTTAAGAATCAAAAATCCTTTTTTAAAACAATCCGCTATAGCATTATTATTAACACGATTTACAAGTTTATGTACACCTATAATATATCCTTCTTCAAATAGTGTTTCTAATTCTTGCCCTAATTCTTCACTAATATTTTTATATTTACTTTTATCATATTCTTTAGCCCATTCTTGCATACAACGACTATATGTTAGGTATCCTCTACTATTGACCATTTTATACCCTTTTTCTTTTATAGGCAATCCAAAAAACTTCAAACTACTCACATCATCACCTACTCTAATTAAATTATAACATAAAAAAGAGACAAAAGTCTCTTAAATATTTTCATTTCTAATGGTTTCTAAAATATTTTCATGTTTTATCTTACTTGTTGCATACCACATGCATAATCCGGTTATGATAAAGACACCTAAAATACAAATTAAAATACTAGTATAAGGAATGATTAAACTGTCAAACGTTACTAAATTATTTATTGACTTATGAATTAAAAGAATAATAATTAAGCTTACTGGTAAAGCATAGAACAATGCTTTTAAACCAAAGAATAAACATTCAAAAATAAGCATAC
>CALVXF010000022.1 GCA_944368875.1 uncultured Bacilli bacterium | reverse complement strand
CCTTCATAAGTATTAACTTTATTTTTCTTTCCAAATGGAACATTAAATTCATTTTTACTATTTACTCTATATAATCCATTAAAGCAAGCCTTATTAAGATAAATTGTTCTAGCAGCTCTTTTATAATCAGCTAACTTATTAAACTTCTTTTTATCCCTATCTAAATTTCTAATTTCATAATAATATTCCTCAGAATGCATAGTTTCATGATGATTCAATTCTTTACACATAGATTCAAACTTTTTAGCATCTTTAATACATTCATAAACATTCATAAGTTCTCTATTATAATCATTAATAACCGCATTTTTAGGAGATAATTCAAATAACAAAGCACCTCCACCAACAAATGGTTCATAATAAGTATTAAATTCATCAGGAACATATTGTTTTAATTTATCAATAATTTGTCTTTTCCCACCAGCCCATTTTACAAATGGTTTTCCTTTAATCATTTTGCTACCTCCTAATATCTTCTATAATAACATCTTTTATATTTTTATTATTTAATTTTATTAATATGCTTTTCATAAATTTGGCATCTTCAATAGTTCTAAACAATGTTCCATTATGTGATGCACACCATCTATTAAACTCATAATCATATACTTTAATCTCATATTTATTCTTTTTATAAATAACTATAACTTTGAACATTCATCTCACCATTTATAGTATATTTAAAATACGTTTTTTTATTTATAAGGGCCAAACATTCTTATAACACATATTTGCAATTTTTTTTGTTCTATTAATTATATCTGATTCATCCCAAACCTTTTTTGTTGAATAATTTGTTAAAAATCTTTTCACAGTTAACAGATTAGATTTTTTATATTGCTCAACCTTTGTATCAAAATCAGCATTTGAAATTTTATTATTTCTCTTTTCTGACAATGGTAATAAGTTCCCAATTTTTGCTATTTCATCATTCTCTTCATCATCACATTTTATATGTTCAATAGAAAATTTATTTAAATCATAGTCATTTTCTGTGTTGTAATATATCTCAATTTTTTTTAAAACGTAGAAAACGACTTTTTTATTTGAACTATTTTTAAATTTGACATTTTTTTTAGAATACCCAATATCACAAAAATAATTTTCAAAACTTTCATATGATATTTTATATTTAGATAACGAATTCATAAATTCTTCAATAACTTTAGAATTAAATTCATTTTCCAATTTATAGGCATAATTACATATTATATTTTCTAAATTATTAGTTTTATTTTTAGCAAGAACAACATAAATAAAATAAAATGATTCTAAATATTTTATAATATCGTCTAATACAGTTTGACTAATCAACCCAGAATCAGCACAATTAAACAAAGAAAGAAGAACTGGTCTAATCTGTCTAATATTCATATCTTTAAAAAAAATTAATGCATTAATTACAGTTTTACTAAGAAATGGTAAAGTGGAATTCTTAGATGGATCACAAATAACAGAGTAATAATTCGATTTTTTTACTAAATCTAATAATAGGTCATCAACTTCTCCTTTATGACAATTTTCTTTTATTGCTTCAAATTCTCTTTTTTTTGATGATTTAATACCATACTTATGAATTATATAATGTGAAAAAAAGTTACTCATATTATCACTATATTCATTTACTAAATTGTTTACTATATTTTCCCATTGCTTTTTAGCTCCATCATTTTTTGAATTTTTCTTTTTTTTCTTATATTTAAATATATAGTTCTTAATCAATTCATGTTGTTCTAATGGTATCCCCCTTGCATTTAACACTTCAAATATTCTATAACCTACTGTTGCATTATCATCATATGGTGCAATTATTTCTACAACATTTACACTTAAAATTTTATTTTTTAATTCCAATAATTTTTTCATTTTATTAGTAGGCGATAAATTTTCTAAATCTTGCATTAATCTATTGTAAAAAAATAAATAGGCATCTAAAACTTTTTTATTATATTTATCATTTTTTAGCCCACTATACTTGATTTTTTCTTGAATTCCATCATTGCTCAATTTAAGAAAAACACCATCAATAATAATAGATAAATAAGAATCTTCAATGCGAACTTTATTAATTTCTTCTCCATCTATATCTCCAACAATATATTTTTTATTAGACATAGCTTTTTTATCATCATTACACTCAAACATAATTTTTGAGATACTTAATAATAATAAAGTAAAAGTAGTCAAACGTTGTTGTCCGTCAATAATGTTATAGTAATTCCTATTATCAGTGCTGTTTTCCTCTAATACGATACATCCCATGAAGTGATTTACACCATCTTCGTTAATAAATATATCTTCATACAATTGAGATAATTGCTCTTTTTCCCAAACATATTTTCTTTGATTTCTTGGAATATCATAAAATGAATTACGAGATAAAATTTCATTCACTGTTTTGGATACTGCTGTTAAATTCATACTACCTCCCTAAAAATTATATAATGATTAAATTATAGTAATTATTATACCACACAAAAAGACATTCTTCATCAAAATGCCTTCTATTTTGTACTTATTTTATCTCATTTTATTTGGTCTATCATAAATTATCACTCTTGTGGTACTTCATGGAAGAATTCTTTTTCTACGCATTTAGTTATTGTTGGTTCTGTAACAACATTAGCTTGTTGAACATTATTACATCCACAGCCACCCATCATTGGACAATTCCACTTATTAAACATATTAATCCTCCTATCTAATTTATTGTATGAAGAATTAATATTTATGAATAAGATATATGTCATGTTTTATGTGTTTTTATTAGAATGGCATCTTAAATTTACCACTATTCATCTGTTTCATCATTACTTTCATTTGTTCAAATTGTTTTAAAAGACGATTAACTTCCTCAACACTTCGACCACTACCTTTAGCTATACGTTGTTTACGACTAGCTTTAAGAATATCTGGGTTTCTTCTTTCATGTGGTGTCATAGATAAAATAATAGCTTCAATATGCGCTAAATCTTTAGGATTGATATGAACATTATTAAGACCCATTTTAGAGGCACCAGGAATCATTTTAATTAGATTTTCAAGTGGACCTAATTTTTTAATTTGTTTCATTGTTGATAAAAAGTCTTCTAAATCAAATTTACCACTTTGCATTCTTTTAGCACTCTTCATTGCTTCATCTTTATCAATTACTTCTTCAGCATGTTCAACCATAGTCATAAGATCACCCATGCCTAAAATACGTTCAGCCATACGTTCAGGATAGAACTCTTGTAGTCCATCCATTTTTTCACTCACTCCGACAAATTTAATTGGAATATTAGTTAAATGACGAATAGATAGTGCTGCTCCACCTCTTGTATCACCATCTAGTTTTGTTAAAATTGCTCCTGTTAGATGTAGGGCATTATTAAATCCTTCGATAACATTAATGGCATCTTGACCTGTCATAGCATCAACAACTAATAATATTTCATGTGGTTTTACAGCGTCATTAATATTATTTAATTCTTGCATTAATACTTCATCAATATGAAGACGACCTGCAGTATCAATTAAAACATAGTTAAAGCCGTTTTCTCTAGCATAGTTAATAGCATTTTTACTTATTTCAACAGGATTTCCTTGACCTTCACTATATACTTCAATATTTAGTTCACGACCCAATTGTTTTAATTGGTCAATAGCTGCTGGTCTATATACATCACAAGCTACTAATAGTGGTTTTTTATTTTGTTTTTTTCTTAAAAAATTAGCAAGTTTTCCAATGGTTGTAGTTTTACCACTACCTTGTAGACCAACCATCATTAAAATCGCTGGATTACCATTTAAATTTAGTGGTGCTTTATTACCACCTAATAAATCAACTAATTCATCTTTTAAAATTTTTACAAATACTTCACTAGGTTTTAATGATTTAGCAACTTCTTCACCTAGTGCTTTTTCTTTTACACTAGAGATAAATTCTTTAACGACTTTATAATTAACATCTGCTTCTAAAAGCGCTAGTCTAATTTCGCGAGTTACTTCATCGATATTACTCTCTGTTATTTTGCCATAACCTTTTACTTTATCAATCGCATTTTGTAATCTTTCGCCTAAACTTTCAAACATATAATCACCTTTTTTAATTATATCACATAAAGAAAAAAAGGTATATTACCTTTTATTCTGTTTGTTCTAATACATATGTTGCTGAATTAAAAATATATTTAGCTGTTTCTACATCACTTTTTTTAACAGTTATTAAAAGTTCAGCTATATTTTGTGTTTCCAATGTGACACTACTTGGAATATCATAGCGATCATAAGTAACGCCAACATCAATTGGTGTATCAAGTAAATCCTTACCATCATAGGTTTTTATATATAGTTTATTATCCTCAAGAGTAAAGAAATACTCGCCAAATGCTTCAATTATTAAAGGATATCCTTGTTCAGTTAATTGAACACCATCACTATTTAAAACATAGTATTCATTATCTTTAACTGCTAAATATAATTCATCTTCACTTAAATATAGATTATCCCATTTAAAATCTAAAATAACTTCATTGGTTCTAATTGTAATTAAGCCCCATTTATCGTCTTTTTTAGCAACAATAACATTGTTGTCATATTCGTATATTTGATTATTATTAATTAGACCAATACTTTGATAGCCATCTGTTGTTATTTTAGTTCCACGAATAGAATATATATTAGCTTTATTGTTTTCATCGATACCAATTAAATAAACTTTTTCTAAAGCTCTAATGGGATAAAAATAACTATATTTATAAGTCATGATTTTATCTTCTTTATAGTTATAAATAAACATTCCTTGATCTTTTAAAACAACAGTGTTACTATCGAAATCATTAAAATAACTTTCGCCTACTTTATAAAGATCACAATCTTCACTTTGACAATTATACATACCTAAGTAACTATATTCTGTTTGATCGTTATTTAAATCACGAAAAGCAACTAACTCTTCTTCTTTTTGATATAAAAACAAACTACCAAATTCCTCATTAAAATCCCCGACATTACTATGTTCTTCAACAGTCGTATTGTCTACTTCTTCTGTAGAACTAACATCTTCAAGATTGTCTTTTGTCTGATTATCATTTCCTTTATAATTAGGACTACTTATATGATTAACAAAAAAGATAACGCCTACAAATAACAATAGAACAACTACACTTACGATAATTATTACTTTTTTATTTTCTGGTTCAATAAAAGATTTATCTAATAAGGCATCCGCACTCATTTCACTTTTTTTAATTCTTTTACTTTTACGAGGTTTTTTTGGTTCTATTTCTAAGATTTCAATCTCTTCTTTAGAATCATTAGACATCTTCATTTGTACTCCTCCTGTCTAACATTATACCATATTTACCTATTTTAACAAATTTAGAAAACAAGAACACTATTGTCCTTGTTTAATATTCCATGTATTATAAACATCACAGTTACTACTTTCGGGTACAGGATTTGGTTTATCCATCTTAACAATCATAGGTATTTTAAATGCTTTACCAAACACTACACAAGTACCAGGTTGTAGTGATTTTTGTTTTTCAACTATTTCTGCACTTATATTAGGAAGCATTTTAGTTATGTACTCTAAGTCACGAGGATGATTCATTTTAAAAATAATGAAATTAGAACATTGTGATATAACAGTATCAGATAACTCAACTGGACGTTGTGAAATTAAATTAAACATCAAACCATATTTACGTCCTTCTTTAGATATACGTTCAAAAATATTATATCCAAGTAAAAATTTATCATTATCTTCGTTAACATAACGATGGGCTTCTTCTAAAAACAAATGGAAAGGTACACTCGCACGATTTTTTAATCTTTTAGTAAAACTAAATAACATACGTGCATATATCTTAACAATTACTTTAGCTAAATCATCATCAATATCTTCTAAATTAAAGTTAATGATTTGAGCTTTTGTACCACGATAAGCAACCAAACTAGTAATATATTGATCAACATTAATATAGTTTGGATAATCAAAGAATTTAGCATTTTCACCAATTACTAATGAATGTAGACGCACTTTTAAAGTTATTGCTTCATTATACAATTCTTCATTTAATAGTAAGCCTTCACTAATCAAAGTAAAATTAAAAGCATTTTCCAAATCTTTTAAGTTATATTTATTGACTGTTTTAGCTTCATAAGAATCTAATGATTCATCGATATAACTTGAAATATAATTAGTAATTAATACTGATTCAGTAAATTCTCCTTCTTTATCAATGATAAAGCATTCGCGAAATTTACGTTGATATCCTACTCCTTGAACAATCGATTCTAAATTAAATTCAGGTGTATTACAAGTATTTAAAATAGAAAAAATGTCATTACGTTTAGCGCTTGAAGTTTGACTTGTATATAAAATAGTCATAATGGCTTTAGCAATCAAATGATTTTTATACTTCATCGCTTCATCAGTTGTTTCTGCAAATATTTTAGTAAGAGTTATCATTCTTTCTAAAATAGGTAATTGTGAATGTTTTTCTGCGCCTAATAATAAAGCTATATCATCTAAATCAAGCAACCAAATAGGTATTCGAAGTAATTCGCCACCTTCACTTATTTGTAAGGGATTAGTTGTATAGAATTTAAAATTAAAATTGGGATTGATTTTATTTATATTTTTAAAAGCATTATGGTATTCACCATAGGCATCAAAGATAAAAAAATTAGAGCGAAAAGGAACATAATTAGGATTAGCAAAAATATTTTGAAGTAATCTTGCAACACCCCATGATTTACCACTACCGGTATTTCCAAATATTGCCATGTGATTACTGAACATTTCATTGATATTCATAGATACATGACAGTTTTCATATAATGGAGACTCACCCAAATACATAAAGCCAGGCTTATTTTCACCAACAATTAAATTCATCTCTTCTGGTGTAATAAGTCGCACAATCGAATTTAAATTAGGTTTTCTAATAACCCCACCTAAAAAAGTATTACCTTGTAATTCACCTAGAAAACGAACTTTAATAATTTCTGGACTGATGTCTTCAACTTCACCTAGTATTTTTTTAACACCATCATCAAAAACAACATGCATGTTCATCAAATTAGCAGCTTGATTTAAACCGCCTTTAACTTCTACATGTGCTAGATTATTGCTAATATACACTATTTTCCCTAACATATTATCACCCCTCTATATTAATTCTTCTATTTTATCTTTTATATCTTTATCTATATCTTTTATTATATCATTAATTTTCTTTTTTTTAGCATACAATTTCAATATTTCTTCATAATGTTCTAATAAATCTTTTACTTCCTTTAATTGTTTATGAACTGCATTACGACTAACTTTTGTATTTTCACTTATCTCACTTAAAGACAGATTCGCAAAATAATAACTTTCAAAATATTCTTTTTGCTTTTCTGTTAATAAATCCCCATAGTAGTCATATAAATTGATTAAATATATTCTATCTTCCATCTTATACTCCTAAAAAGGCATATACTAAAGCAACTACTCCAGCAAGAGCATAAATAAGTGTTAAATACTTTTTTTTGTATATTCGTTCATTATTATGACTCATTACGAAGAATACACATCCTAAGAGAAGGTTTGTTAACAAAGTCAATTGTTCAATATATAACGATATAATAAAACATATTGCCATAACTATAACTAAAAAAGCCTGTAAAAATAAGCCTAAATCATTAATCTTTTTATTCATCACTATCACCTAACATATCTTTAAAAAGACCATATATATATTTTTCGATATCAAAAGCTTCTAAATCAGTCATTTTTTCTCCTAAACCAATATATTTAACAGGTATTCCGACATTCTCTTTGATTGCTAGAACGATACCACCTTTAGCTGTACCATCCAATTTTGTTAAAACAATGCCAGTAATATTAGTTATTTCTTTAAAACTTTTAGCTTGACTAATGCCATTTTGACCAGTTGTCGCATCTAAAACAAGCAGTGTTTCATGCGGAGCATTAGGTATTAATTTACCAATAACTTTATTCATCTTATCCAATTCATTCATAAGATTAACTTTATTTTGTAATCTTCCAGCAGTATCGACTAAGACAACATCATAATCTTCTTTTAGGGCAACATCAACACCATCATATATGACGCTTGAAGGATCTTTAGATTCTTTACTGACAACTCGAACATCAATTTTTTTACCCCACTCTATTATTTGTTCAACAGCACCAGCTCTAAAAGTATCAGCTGCCACTAATAAAACTTTCTTTCCTTCTTGTTTTAATTTATAAGCCATTTTCGCAATTGTTGTCGTTTTACCAACACCATTAACACCGACAAATAAAATAACAGTTGGCCCACTACTAGCATAATTGATCTTATTAGTTAATATTTGATTGTTAACATAAATAATGAACATTTCATCGACGATAATTTCTTTTAAATCATCGACATCAACAATGTTTTCACGTTTAACACGAGCTTTTAATTTATCAATTAATTCCATAACCGTATTAACACCAATATCAGCCATAATTAATATTTCTTCTAATTCTTCGAAATAAGCATTATCTAGACTTTTATGTTTTTTACTTAACAATGTAAGTTTGGTGTTAACTTCTTTTCTCGTTTTTTCTAAACCATCACTATATAGTGTTGTCGTTTTATCTTCTTTATTAAAAACACTTTTTAATTTATCAAATAAGCCCATGATAACCTCCTAGAAATAATCAAAGTGATCCCCTTTAGATTCTTGTATATCATCACTATTATCAGTTGTATACATAATAAAATCTAAAGTTGTCACAAAAATACAAAAATAAGCTAACAGAGTTGGTATTAAAGATAGCAAACTGATAATCGATAATATTTTATAATCATAAATACCATTAATGAAAAAGAATAAATTAATGAAAATCTCAATTACATATAAAAGTAGAAAGACTAATGTTTTAACATAACGTGTTGAATAAATTTTTATATTGTGATCAGTGTTACCAATTCCTAGTAAATAATTAGCAAACACTGCATAAACAATTAACCATATAAATAAAACAAAATAGTTTTGGTGGACAAATGTGGCAAGATCAGTACCAGATATTTTATACATCATGTATACACGCGTAAAAAAACGAATGATATATGTAAGCAAAACAATGTTCGCCCAAAAAGATATAATTTTTAAACTCTGTTTATCCCATAAACCAATACGTTTTTTAGCATAAATATTTTTTAATAATTGTTTATTATATCGATATTTCTTAACTCTTTTAATAATGCTTTTCATAATACCACCTATACATATTTTACACTATAACTTCAAAAATTACTAGTTTTATCATAAAATTAGTCGTTTTTATCAACTTGCCAAATGTTCAAAAAAAAGATATAATGATATAGTCGATTTAGCAAAAAAAGAAAGGAGTTTTTATGAAATTTTTTGACAACGATGACACTAAGGTCTTTGCTTTGGGTGGACTTGGTGAAGTCGGTAAAAACATGTATTGTGTAATGCATGGAAATGAACTTATTATTTTAGATGCGGGTGTTATTTTTCCAGAAAGTGATCTATTAGGTGTTGATTATGTTATTCAAGACTATACTTTCTTAAAGAAAAATGAAAATAAAATTAAGGGGTTATTTATTACGCATGGTCATGAAGATCATATTGGGGCTATTCCCTTTTTACTTAATTCGGTTAATATTCCAGTGATATATGCACCAAATCAAGCTGCTGGTCTAATTCGCAAAAAATTAGAAGACCGAGCAATTAAATATAATCATTTGATGGTTTATAACGAAAATACAAAAGTTAATTTTAAAAACATTAAAGTAGAGTTTTTTAGAACTACCCACTCTATTCCTGATTCACATGGAATATGCATCACAACACCAAATGGTGTTATTGTAAGTACGGGCGATTTTAAATTTGATTTTAATCCGATTGGGCCAATGGCCAATCTTCATAAAATGGCGGAAATTGGAAAACGCGGTGTTGCTCTACTCATGAGTGATAGTACTAATGCTTTAAGTGAGGGTTTAAGTGTTAGTGAATCCAAAGTTGACGATACTTTATCCGAGATATTTGAAACCGAAAAAGGACGTATTATTGTTGCTACATTTGCTTCTAATATCTATCGTTTAAAAAGCATTGTTGATACGTGCAAACGAAATAAAAGAAAAATTGCCGTATTTGGACGTAGCATGGAAAACAATATAGAAATATCAATTGAAGGTGGTTATATTAAACACCGTGATATTTTTATTACACCAGATGAAGCCAATCGTTTACCAGATAATCAAGTATGTTTATTGTGTACCGGTAGTCAAGGTGAACCCCTTGCCGCTTTAAGTAGAATTGCTAACGGAACCCATAAAAATGTTAAACTAAGAGATAACGATGTTATTATTTTCTCATCGTCACCTATTCCTGGTAATGCTTTAAGTATATCTAAAACGATTAATAAACTTTATTTAAGAGGTGTTCGTGTATATACTAATACTTACTTGAGTACAGTTCATGCTTCAGGACACGCTCACGAAGAAGAATTAAAACTTATGCTTCATTTACTTAAACCAAAATATTTTATGCCTTTTCATGGTGAATATCGAATGCTTAAAAGACATGCTGATATAGCGCATGAAATAGGAATGAATAAAGATAATATTTTTGTTTTAGGTAATGGTGATGTTTTATCAATTAGAAAAGGTAAAATTAAACAAGATAAACAAGTGCAAGCTGGTGATGTTTACGTCGATGGTAATCGCATCGGTGATATTAAAACCGCTGTTATTCGCGATCGAAAAATTATGGCTAGCGATGGTATTGTAGTAGTTATAAGTAATATCGATACAAAAAATAATAAGTTATTAGGAAATCCAAACATTACAACCCGTGGTTTTATTCAAATTAATGAAAATGAAGAATTACTTCATGAACTAGAATTAATCAGTCGTAATTCTATTATAAGTAAACTTACTAATAATATAAATTACACGGAAATTAAAACCGAGATAACTAACAATTTAAGTAGTTATATATATGAAAAAACAGGGAGAAAACCAATCATCCTTCCTGTTGTTATGGATATCAAGAAATAGTCTTGATATCTTTTTCATATAATGGCAATTTAATCGTAACAAGAGTATATTCTTGTGGAATCGATGCATATTTAATAATTCCGTTATGCGCTTCAATTATTTCTTGTGATAGACTAACACCTAGTCCACTACCTCTTTTCTTAGTCGTAAAAAATGGTTCGCCTATCTTGTCTAATATATCTTTTTCAATACCATAACCATTATCGTATACTTCAATAACTACATAATCATTTTCTAAATAACTACTAATTTTAATAAAAGAATTAAACTCTTTTCTAGCTTCAATAGAGTTTTTAACAAGGTTTACAAACACTTGTGTCAACCTATTGTAATCTCCGTTTACATATATATCATCATCATATAATTCCATATCAATTAAAATCTCATAATCCATTAATCCAGATTTTAAACTACCAATAACTTCTTCTAACAATAGATTGATATCAAGAATGTCTTTGTTAATTTTAATTTTATTAATGCACAAAAAATCTTGAAGTAAAATAAGTAATCTTTTTACTTCATCTTGCATAATAGGAATATATTTTTTTACTTGCTTGCTATCATTCACATCAATCATATCTAAATATCCTTTGATAACAGCTATAGGATTTTTAATCTCATGAGTTATCTTAAAAAGTGATGTCCGAAAAGCTTCATCTTGTTTTATACGCATATTTATATTGTGTAAATCCATTATATCTTTTACTTTATCAAGTAAATATATAACACAAAAAGTAATAATTATAAAAATTAAACATATACATAAAGATAATAATAAGTTAGAACCATAAATTGTATATATTATACTTTTAGAAATAAGAATAGAAAAAATTAAAGTATTTCTTCTATTATTAAATAAATAAGCTAAAAGAAAATAAAAACAATATTCATATATTATATACATGATATTATAATGTGAATATAAAAGATAATAATGAATAATTAAAATATTGATTAAAAAAGCTGCAAGAGTTCTTTTTTTTACATAAGCTATAATTAAAGGAATATTGAACATCAACAACAGATTATTACTATAGTTTAAAGTTAAATAAACACTGGTAATTAAAGCCATGTCCAAAAGAAAAATATTATTGCGTTTATTAATATTTGAATCATACGCTACCCAAATTAAATAAACTAATATTGGAAATATAATTAAAATAAAATTTAAAATAATACTATCATATAATTTCATAGTTCCTCCAAAAAAAATGATGTATCACTACATCATTTTAATCCATCTATATATTTTTTAAATTGTTTTGCATTGTCACCTAAAATTATTTTTAGCTGATTATCAATTTCCACAATTCCTTGAGCACCCAGTTTTTGAATGCCATCTTTATTTACTTTGTTGACATCTACAACATCTACAATAAAACGTGATTTGTTATATTCATATCGAACAATGTTATTACGTCCACCCAAATATTCAACTAGTTTATTTAACTCTAATTTAAAATCTTTACGACGAGAACGCATAACAGCAATCGCGATTATTAAAGCAATTATAATTATTAAAATATACTGCAAATAATCCATGTTCATTAATCATCACCTTTTATAATTATACTATAATTTTTGATTTTTGCAAAATTATTATTTTTTCTACCATAATAATAGTGGTGATATTATGATAAAGAAAAGACAAATATATATTTATCTATTAATATTTTCTATAATTAGTGTAACTACAATTTATTCTTCTATTGCGATTAACCATGAACAAAACACTTATATTAAACAATTAATTTGGTATATAGTTGGTTTTGGACTTATCTTTACCATCACTAAAATTAAAAATTCATTTATTATTCGTTATATTTGGTTTTTGTATTTATTGAATAATATTTTACTATTATTACTTTTATTTTTTGCACCTACTATTAATAATGCTAAGTGTTGGTTTAAATTGCCTTTTATTGGATCGTTTCAACCTAGCGAATTTATGAAAATTGTTCTATTAATTTTAATAGCAAAAATATGTGCTGATCACAAAATAAATAAGAAACACAAACTAAAATCTGAAGTTATGCTTCTTATAAAAGTTTTTCTTATACTTCTAGTGCCAACTATTTTAACTTTTTTAGAACCAGATACTGGGGCTGTAATAATTTATTTTGTTATCGCCCTTTCTATTCTTTTTGCAACTGGTCTTAGATATCGTTGGTTTGGTTTTGGTATTGGCTTTTTATCAACAGCAGTCGCAAGTATTTTACTTCTCTATTTTTTTCAAAAAAATATTTTTATCGATATTTTTGGAAATTCAATGTTTCTTAGAATAGATCGTCTATTAAACTGGGGTGATGGCTTTCAATTAGAAAGAGGTCTAACTGCTATAGCTGCTTCAGGATTTTGGGGATTTGGTTTTAACAACACTCCTGTTTATTTTCCTGAATCTCACACCGATTTTATATTTGCCGTTTACGGAAGCAATTTTGGATATATTGGCAGTATGCTTTTACTACTTTTATTAATAAGTTTCGATATCAAAATATTTACTATATGTAAACAAACTAAAAAGACAATTAATAAATATATAATTATCGGTTCTTTAGGAATTTTAGTTTTTCAACAAATTCAAAACATTGGCATGACTTTAGGTTTATTACCAATTATGGGAATAACTTTACCTTTTATAAGTTATGGAGGATCAAGTTTACTTAGTTACATGATTATTATCGCATTAATTATAAATATCATTGATGAAAACAACAAATATACAAATATTTGAAAGTTTAACAATTCTATGATATAATCTTCTAACGGGGCTGACTTTGGTTTCGACGGAAGTATTAGGTCTTAGGTTGCAAGTCGAAGGCACACGTTACGTGCAAAATTAAATATAACTGGAAACAGAAATCAATTAGCTTTCGCTTAATTATATAGGAAGCTGCTTCTTTATATTTCTCTCCCATGGAAATTTAAAGAGGCTCGATTTAGTGGGATATATTTATATTGTTCCTAGATATATAAATGAATATTTATAGGATTACTAATTTGTGGGGTGCCTGCTACTAACACATTTTAGGAATTGAAATAGCAGACTAAACTTGTAGATATCTATGATGCGGTGCTTTCGGACAGGAGTTCGATTCTCCTCAGCTCCACCATAAAAAAATAGCCGAGCTCCCTCGGCTTTTATATATAAAGGTTAAATAAAATTAACCTTTTTTTAATAAATATATCAATTGTAAATACTATTATATTTACTTCTTAAGTTTATCAAAATAAACATCATAATTATTTTTTGATTGTTCTTCTATTGCATTTATAAATTGCTCTTTAGAATTTTCTCCAAATCCAAAAAATGATTTTTCACCAATTATAGTATATGGAACAGCTCTAGCTTCATCACCCATTGCATTTGCAAATATATTAAATATTTTTGCATTTTCTTCATCATTCCAAGTTTCAAATTTATATAGATTATAATATTTCCCATATTCTTTTTCTATGCTTTCAAAAAATGCCATTTCTTCTTCACAATGAGGGCATCCATCTCCCCAGAAAAAATAAATATTTACTTTATTTTCTTCTTGCACCACATTATCTAATTCAATTTTTATATCTTCAAACTCATTATCATCTGTATTTGAGTTTTCTATATTATCTTGATCTATATCGCTTGAATTATTATTTGAACTATTATTAATATCTTCTTTTATTTCAGCATATTTTGTAAACCATTTTTTAAACCCTTCAGAAGATTTATAGTATTCTATATCTTCATCTTTATCTGCTTCCAAAAAGTCAATAACTTTACCTTCTTTATAAATAATAAATGAAGGGTAATAATTTAAAAAATCCAACTCATCTTTTACTTTTGAAAAGGGAATCTTATAAAAACTAATTAAGTTTTGTTCTTGAAAATCATACAAAACCTGTTCAAAATCAGAAGATGTAACACACGAAGGTTGATAGATGAATATTCCAAATGACTCTTTTTTATCTATCAATTCATTTAATTCATCAAGTTCAATTTCTGTAATATTACTACTTCCATAATATCTAGTTTCTAAAGAAAAAATATTTTCCTTTTCATTAAAGAAAACGAGGTATATAACAATAATTAAAATTAATAATATTGGAATTATAAATAATAAATTTTTTTTCACTATTTAATCTCTGTTAAATTATCAAAATCGATATCATGATAATTTACTTTCCAAAAATCATATTTTGTTTCAGAACCATGATTATTCACGGTACTAATTCCATGTTCTCCTTCATAATTCCAATATCCACCAACATTATAAATTTTTTCTTTGTCCCAGCCTAGTTGTACTAACATTTGTTTTGTGAAGTTAGCATACCCTCCTGCACCGCACATAAGAAATATATATTTATCTTTTGGAAATAAGTATTCTAAAATTTCCATTGATTCTTCATAATTGGCAACATAATTACCATTTTCATCAATCGAAAATAAAGTTCTCCCTGTATATAATCCTGTAACATTTTCACTTTTCTTCTGATCAATATACTCTTGTGGAAACTCAGTTAAATAAGCATAAGGAATTACTTCAAATCCTTCTATAAAACCTGTCAGTTCTCTTTCGCCACCTTTGTTTTCCCATGTGGCGCTATCCATAAGCATTCTCACATCACGATATACTGTATCACTTCTCCCTAAATAGTTGTCGATTGTTTTCTCGTTGATGTTTTTATCGATATCATATACGCCTCTTAGTCCTTCTGATTTTTCTTGTTTTGGCAATGGTCTTTCTGCATTTTTATTTATACCTATGAACAAGCCTATTGTAAAAGTAATAATAATTAGTAGTACTATAATAATAAAATTTTTTTTCTTCATAAATATCTCCCTTCACTAATTATTTTATAAAAAGTTATAATTAAAATCAATAAACGTAAAGTTGAAAAAACTCAACATTTAGTTGAGTTTTAATTGACTGAACAATTCTCTTCAAATTTCAAAGGTACTTTATATGTTATTAACTCAGACTTACTATTTGTAGCTGAAATTAATAAATACAATGTACTATCATTATATTCTTCACAATCTGCTTCATAATTATCAACTGTAAATGTAACACTATTTAAAAATTCTTCTAATTTAATTAATTTTTCCTCATTATATTTATATGAACTAATCATCTTTGTAATATCATCATGCTCTTCATATAAGGTGCATTCTATTTGTTTATAATCTGTAATATCTTCTCCACCACAATATTTTATATTTGTTATATAAATTGCTGATTTGGTTTTATTGTAAGCGATATTACCAGAAATATTAAAATTCTCACAATCACTTGATAATGTTTTAAATTTAAAATCATCATTATTATTAAGTAAAAAAATTATAGTTGCAATCAGAAATAAAAATACTATAGTTATAAATATTACAAATATTTTCCTCTTGTTTTTAACGCCTTTTTTATCTTCCTTATTTTTAAATTCCCCATCAAATAATTCATCTAAACTCACATTAAAATCTTTACTAATTTGTCTAATCAAGTAAGTGTCAGGCATATTTTTTCCGTTTTCCCATTTACTTACAGCTTGATACGTGACGTTATATTTTTCGGCCAATTGTTTTTGTGTTAAATTATTCTTTTTTCTAATTTCTTTTATAAAAACACCAAATTTTTCTTGATTCATATTTCACTTCCATATATAAATTATTACCACATATATTATATCAAAATATTATCTTAATTTATATTTTATTCTAATATTAAATAAATCTTTTATTTGTATTGATATTTAGTTAAATCAACTTGAAAGTTAACTACTTCTATTTTCTCTTTTTCTAGTTTTTCTTTTTGTCCTCTTAATCCGCCAAAAGCAAAGTTCTTTGATAGTTTGCCTTTACTATTTACTACTTTATAACAAGGGTATTTGTTTTGATCAGGGTTATGGTGAAGAATATTACCAACTACCCTAGCCAATTTACGATTTCCTAAATACTCAGCAATTTGCGCATAAGTGACAACTTTGCCTTTAGGAATTAATAATAGATATTGATATACTTGTTCTTTCATAGACACCTCTTAAAATTATTATACATGAAAATTTAAAAATAATATAAACATCATAGGTATTTTCATAATTTTGTGGTATAATTTTAACACATGGGTGATTAGCTCAGTTGGTTAGAGTGCTTGCTTGACGTGCAAGAGGTCATAGGTTCGAGTCCTATATCACCCACCATAATGATATAACTTTTTATATATAGACTATAACTTTTGTTATAGTTTTTTCATACCAAAATATAGATAATAAAAAAACAATATGCTAAAATATAGATTGAGGTAATAATATGAAAGAAATGTTACATATTCAAAATTTAACGAAATACTATGGTAAAA
Source organism: uncultured Bacilli bacterium (assembly GCA_944368875.1). Classification (GTDB taxonomy): domain Bacteria; phylum Bacillota_I; class Bacilli_A; order RF39; family UBA660; genus CALVXF01. The sequence continues at coordinate 64,182 of CALVXF010000022.1, read as the reverse complement.
TTCGTGGTATTGAAAATTTAGATTTGACTTTAAATACTGGCGATATTTATGGCTTTATTGGTCCTAATGGTTCTGGTAAATCAACAACTATTCGTTCCATTATGCATCTAATTAACAAAAACTCTGGAAAAGTATTTGTGAATGGTCAAGAATTTTTAAAAGATGATTTGGAAACGAAGAAAATAATTGGTTATTTACCTAGTGAAATTAGTTTATATGATGATATGGCGGTTAGAGAAATATTAAATTATCATGAAAGTTTTTACAACAATATTCATTCGAGAAGACAGGAATTAGTCAAAAAACTACAATTAGATGAAAAGAAAAAAATTGAAGATTTATCCCTTGGTAATTTAAAAAAATTAGGTATCGTTCTAGCTTTGATGCATAAGCCAAAATTAGTTATTTTAGATGAACCAACTAGTGGTTTAGATCCCGTTATGCAAAAAATCTTTTTTGATATTTTAAAAGAAGAAAAAGAAAAAGGCACAACGATTCTTTATTCAACCCATATTCTTAGTGAAGTGTCTAAAATTTGTGATAGAGTTGGGATTGTTAAGGATGGCCATTTAATTCATGAGACAACAATCGATGATTTAAGAAAAAAGAATTTTAATTTTCTAACAGTTAGTTCTAAAGATATCACAAAAATTAAAAAAGAGTTGGATTTACCTATTGTTTATGAAGATAAAGATACGATTAAACTTAAAAATAATTTAGAAATTAATTTAGTTTTAAAAAAATTAAGTAATTATAAACTCGATAAGTTATTGATTGAAGATCCTACTTTAGAAGATTTATTTTTACACTACTACAATTAGGAGGCTATTATGTTTTTAAGAGAGATGAAAGTTAATTTAAAAAGTTTTTTGATATGGTTAGGTGTATTAATAGGTATTTTCTTAGTTGTTTTTCTTATTTATCCATATATGTTTGATCAAAATAATATGGAGATGTTTGATGAAATGATGGCTATATTTCCAGAAGAATTTCTAAAAGCTTTTAATATGGATATTGCCTCTATTGATACTGTGTTTGGTTGGATTAAAACAGAAGGTTTTGTTTTCATTCTTCTTATTATCGGTAGTTATGCGAGTATTTTGGGATCTAATATTTTACTTAAAGAAGAGAGCGATGAAACAATCGAATATTTGAATACTTTACCAGTTACGCGTTCTAAAATTGTTTTGACTAAGTTTTTATGTGGTATATGTTATGTTTTTCTAATGGTTTTAGGACTGGGGATTTTTAACTATATAGGACTAGCATTAAGTGGCGATTTTGATCAAAAAAGTTATTTATTATTAAGTATTACTCCACTTTTTCCTGCTTTAGTATTTTTTAGTTTAAGTATGTTTCTAGCAACTTTCACTCATAAAACAAAAAAGATGGTGGGAATAAGTTTAGGTATAGTTTTTATTAGTTATATTTTACAAACTATTGCTTCTGTAAGCGATAATGTCAGTTTTTTAAAATATTTTTCCATTTTTACTTTATCTGATACTAGATATGTTATTGAAAATAGTTCTTTAAATCCTATGATTATTTTAATAAGTCTTATGCTCATTATTTTGTTTTTAGGATTAACGCTTATACATTATAATAAAAAAGAATTAATATAGATTATGGCGGCACATAATCTTTTTTTATACCTCCATATAATAAAGTGAAAGGAGGCATTATGAGTATTGTAGTTTTTATACTATGTTCTTTTATTACTAGTGTTATCTACTATTTAGGTGGTTTAGATAATGCTTTACAAATGTTATTAATGGTTATGCTTTTAGATCTTATAACTAAAGTTGCCAAAGCAATATATCAGAAACAATTTAATCTAATGGATGGTGTTAAAGTAATTATTGTTAAATTGGGATATTTAATCATTGTGTCTATTTCTTTCATGCTAGATAAATTTATGAATAGTAATGGAATGGTAAGAGGTGTTGTTATCTATTTGTTTGTATTTAATCATGTTTTAAATATTTTACAAAACTGGAAAGAAATGGGAATAAAAATACCTACTGTTCTAATAGAACTACTTCAAAAATTTAAAAAAGATAATGGAGGTGATGATGATGAGCAAAATAACGGAGAAAATCTTTAAAGGATCCAAACACTATATTACAAGCAATTTTGGTGATCGCAGTAGTATTGTTGTAAATGGTGTTACTACACCTACATTCCATAATGGTACAGATTATGGAACTGATGGCAAAAAACTTCCACAATATGCATTAGAAAAAGGAACTATTGTCAATCTTGGAACAGACCAAGCTGGAGCAAAATTTGTAGTAATTAATTATCCCCGTCTAAACGTGAATATGTCCCATTATCATTTAGACAGTATTAAAGTATCCAAAAATCAACAAGTCGATAATAATACTATTATTGGCTATACTGGTAAAACAGGTTTAGCCACTGGTATTCATCTACATTTAGCAATATATGATTTAAATAAAAAAGAATATGTCGATCCTGAAGTTTTTGCTGAAACATATGAAGAAGAAACATCTGATGTAAGTTTTAAAGTTGGCGATAAAGTAGTTGTCAATGGCACTTTGTATAGTAATAGTTATGGCGGTAAAGCTGGTAAGACTTTAGTCAATCACGAAGGAATTATTACCATCATCAATTTAAAAGGAACAAAACCATATCATATTGATAAACTAGGATGGGTAGCTAAGGAAAATATTAGTACAAATGCAAATGTTAAAACTTATACAGTTGTTAAAGGTGACACCTTAAGTAGGATTGCTAAAAAGTTTAATACTACATGGCAAATTATTTATGAAGACAATAAAAAAATAATTGGTAGTAATCCAAATCTAATTAAACCAGGTCAAGTTTTGACAATAAAATAAAGAGCAAATGCTCTTTATTTTTATCTTTCACCACGATATTTAAAATAATCTTTTCGTAAAGTTAAATCTGAGACTGTAAACCAATTACTAACTTTAGTATTAATACTATTTATATATTCTTCTGTAACACCATCTTGTAAAGCTTCATACTTACTGGTACTAGAGAAATATAAAGCCTTATCAGTAGCCCAAGAACCATTAGTAAAAATAACGATCTTTTCATCATCACTGAAGATATCTTTTCCGACATAAAGTCTTGGATCATAGTCTAAATTAAACATGTTGGCTAATGTTGGCAAAATATCAAATGTTGATGATGTTGTGCTTATTACTTCACCTTTAGTTTTAGAATTATAAATAATAAATGGTAAGCGATCTTCATTGAAACCTTCATAACGATTAAAAGTTGAAGCATTGTTTAATTCAGATAATCCCATTTTTAAAGGATGGTGATCTCCAAATAAAACAATTACAGTATCATCTAATTTATTTTGATTTTGTAATTCAGCTAAGAGATATTCTAAACCTTTATCCAATTCAGCTACTTTAGCTAAATATCTTTTTATCTTAGTACTATAATTCAAATTTTTAACTTTATCCCAGTTACGTCTAACAACAGTACTATCAACATCATATGGAAAATGCATACTTGAAGTTACTATGAAAGTAAAAAACTTATCTTGATTAATAAAATGTGGCATGGCTTTTACCATTAAATCATAATCACTTTGCCATCCTTGGATAATTTTAATTTCTAAATCTTCAACATCATAAAATTTATCAGAACCCATATTTTGATGGAGAACTGTACGATTATAGTATTGATCGTTCCAATTGTGATATGATGAACTATAATAACCTTTATTATTAAATAGATTAAAAATCGTATCTGTATATGTATTATTACGATAAGTATTAGGTGTACAAACAGTCGCAGATGGAATTATAGAAGTTAAACCGATATATTCACTTTCTCCGGTTGTACAACTATATTTTGGTGTATAGTAATTATCAAAATAAAATCCTTCGGTTGCCATCTTATATAAAGTTGGGGCAACCTCTTCATTTATAGCAATAGTATCAAAAGCTTCAATCATGATAAGAATAAGATTTTTATTTTCAAAAATACCGGTATATGCATTTTTAGAAGTAATGTTTTGTGACATATAGAACTCATCTAATTGTTTAATACTTTCATCTGTTTCACTATTCATTAATTCTTGCCATTTACTATCATCTATTTCTCTAATATTACTTTCTTCTTCAATGATCTCTTCTTGTTTTTCTTCTTCTTCAATAATGATTTCGCTTTCATTATTATGAGGTAAAATCATATAAACTAAATCTCTACTCAAAAACTTATTTGTTCCAAACTGTCTTAAAGACAATTCTAATAAAGTTGGTTCATAGTAAAGTTTTAAATTAGATTTTATTTGATTGGGATTTTGCATAAATGGAAATATTAATGTTCCATAACCTAATAGATAAGCAAAAACAATAATAACAGCTAGAAAAGCTCTTTGTTTATAATCATATTTTGTATATGTTAAAATGTTTTTCTTTTTAATGAATATAATCAACAAGATGATAAAAGGAATTAAGCATAGATAATATTCTAATCTAATATAACGAATAAATTCTAAAACATATTCGCTTACACGTCCTATACCATCACCAGCTGCATTAAAAGACATATAATTGCCCATAAAATTATTAAATCCCATCTCAGTAATGGCATATATTCCACTGAATAATACTAATACCAAAATAATGATTTTAACAACTTTTTCTTTGAAAAAGGACAAAATAAAACTTATTAGTAAACTACTACTAAAATTAAAAACTAGTATTCTTAAAACTGACCACTCTAAAATATTTTTAAATGTTATAATTTTAAAGACCATTTCAATAAAAAAATAACTTAAAAATAAACATAAAAATATTTTAATAAAATACTTAAATCTCTCTACCATATAAATCAATTCCCTTTTAACATTTTACGAGCTTCACGCATTTCATCACGTTTTTTTATAGTCTCCCTTTTATCATAATTTTTCTTACCCTTAGCAACTCCTAATAATATTTTGGCTCTATTTTTAATAAAATATAATTTTAAAGGTACTAAAGTATAACCTTCTATTTCTAATTTGTTTTGTAACTTTTTAATTTCTTTTTTATGAAGTAATAATTTTCGTGTTCTTTTTTCATCATGGTTAAATTGATTGCCTTCTTTATATTGACTAATGTGCATATTAAGTAAGTATACTTCATTATTTTTAACAATTGCATAACTATCTTTTAAATTAGCACGTCCTTCTCTAATAGCTTTAATTTCTGTTCCAACTAAAACAATACCTGCTTCGATAGTATCTTCTATATTATAGTCATAATTAGCCTTTTTGTTTAGAATTTCCATGTTTTAACTCCTTTACTTTTGGCTTATCATCAACTAGTTCGAAATCAATTGTATGTCTTTCTTTTGAGGCTTCAATTAATTTTACTTTGACAGGCATCCCCAATTTATATATTAATCCACGATTTAAATCAGATAAAGTATAAGTCTCATTGTTGAAAATAATTTTACCATTATGTCCGTCTAAATTGATACGTCCTTCAACTAAATTAGGCAATTGAACATAAAGACCTTTAGGTAAAATATCTGAAATCAAACCATCAAACTCTTGACCTATAAAAGATTTCATATATTCTGCCATTTTCATTTTGTCAACTTCACGTTCTAAATCTTGAGCGATTTTTTCACGGCCTGAAAGATAAGGCGCTAACTCCGATACTTCTCTTGTTATTTTTTGAATAACTTCATATTCATAATGATTATATATGACAATACTTTTTAAAATACGATGATTTTCTAAATCAGGATATCTTCTAATTGGTGAAGTTAGATGGGAATATGCTTTTGAAGCCAAAGCGAAATGTCCAGTGTTTTCATCAGAATACTCTGCTTTTTTTACTGAACGTAAAACATGCGATAGAACTACTTTAGAATCATTTCGTTTTTTTAAATCATCTAATAATTTTTGCATCTCTTTAGGATGTTTTATACAATTAGAGCGTAATATTTTTAACGCATCATATTCTAAACCAGCTAGTTTATGAATAATTTGTTCTACTTTTTCTTGACGAGGTAAACCATGAACACGATATATAAATGGAAGATCAAGATTGCTAGCATATTCAGCTGTTCCTTCATTTATCGCAATCATAAAATCCTCAATTAATTTTTCACCTTCACCTCGTTGTCTTGGACCAATTCCAACTGCTTTACCTTTTTCATCAACTTTGATTTTTACTTCATCGATATCAAAATCTAAATTGCCATTAATTTCTCTTTTTTCTCTTAAAATATGCGCTAATTCTTGCATTTGTTTTAAAATAGGAACATATTCTTCATATCCCTTGGGAATAATATTTTGTTCTAAAATACTATTAACATTTTTATAAGTCATCTGTTTTCTAGAACGTATAACTGATTCAGCAATATCAAAATCAACAATTTCACCATTTTTAGCAATTTCGATAAAAAATGATAATGCTAAACGATCAACATTTGGGTTTAGGGAACATATCCCATTAGATAATTCCGGTGGTAACATAGGTATCACCCTATCAGCTAAATAATTGCTTGTTCCTCTTGCCCTAGCTTCTTTATCAAGTTCACTACCAGGTCTTACATAATAGCTAACATCAGCAATATGTCCACCTAGCAAATAATTACCATTATCTTTTATTTCCAACGATATTGCATCATCGATATCTTTGGTATCATCACCATCTATAGTAAAAATTAATTTATCGCGTAAATCAAGGCGATCATTAATCTCGTCTTCTGTAACACTCATAGGAATATTTTGAAGTTCTTTTAAAGCTTCTTCGGAAAATTCAACAGGAACATTGTATTCTTTGATAACACTTAAAATATCTACCCCTGGTTCATTTTTATGACCAATTACTTCTTCTATTTTACCAGTTAGAATATCTTCATGTACTTCACCAGATAATTTAAAAGTAACTTTATGCCCTGGTACAATATTGCCAGGATTTACAAATTGGACCTTGATTTTATATTTTTGATTATCAGGTATCACATATTCTTTACCATCAATAATTTTAACTTCCCCAACTAATATATCTTGATTACGTGCTAGGCGTTTTTCAATAATACCTTCACATTTACCATTGCATTCTTTAGTTCTAACTAAAACAATGTCATTATGAATACAATTATGTAATTTATTAGCTGGTATAAAAATATCATTGCCATCTTCTAAAGAAACAAAGCCATATCCTTTCTCATGCATTAAAAGGCGCCCTACTTTTTTGTTTTTTGTTTCTAATAATTCATAATAACCATCACGTGTTAAAACAATTTTAAACTCTCTTTCTAAAATTGCTAGAGCATCATTTAAATCTTTAAAAGATATAGTATCAACACTAGCGACTCTTAAGTTATCATATAGTTGTTTAGTTGTTACAATCCCCTTTTTATTAAGTATTTTTATGATTTTTCCACAAATGTTTTCCATATATATTCCCTCTCACATATATATTATAAAATAAAACATTATTAATTACTAGCAAAAACAAGAAAAAAAGAAGATTATTTTTCTTCTTTAGTATCAATAATAAAATCAACTGTTTTATTTGCTTTATTAGCATCTTTTACAATAACATTAACTTCATCTCCTAAACGATAACCACGTTTATCTTGATTACTCCTTATTGAGAAAGTTGTCTCATCATAAATATATCTACTATTGCCTGGTAAATCATCAATGCGAACAAGACCTTCAACTAAATTTGGTAGTTCAACAAAAAAACCAAATGTTAAAACACTACTAATAATTCCAGTATATCTATCACCTATATGGTCCATCATATATTCTGCTTTTTTCATGTCATCTACTTCGCGTTCACATTCAATCGAATCTCTTTCTTTATTGGAAGCATGTTCTGTTAAAAAAGGTAGTTTTTGTTCCCAATATCGAATAGTATCCACCCCCATTTTATTTTCAAATAAATAGGTTCTAAGTAAGCGATGAACTGTAGTATCCGGATATCTTCTAATTGGCGAAGTAAAATGAGTATAGCATTTACTAGCAATCCCAAAATGCCCTATATTTGTTGGATCATAGACAGCTTTTTGCATACTTCTAAGTAATAACTTAGATAAAATATGAAATTCTTTTTTATCATTTAATTCCTCTAATATTTTTTGCATTGCTTTAGGAGTTATATCATTAATTCTAGTACTAACACGATAGCCTAACATGCCGATAAATTTAATAAAATTAGTTATTTTCTCTTCATCTGGTTTGCCATGAACACGATAGACAAATGGTAGATCCATCATATATATGTAGGTAGCTACAGCTTCATTGGCCGCAATCATGAAATCTTCAATTAATTTTTCACCTTCACCACGATTGCGAAGTACAACATCAATAGCTTTACCGTCTTCATTAACAATTATTTTAGATTCATCAATATCAAAATCAATATATCCACGACGCATTTTGTTCTCTCTTAAAATATGCGCTAATGCATGCATTTCTTTTAATTTATCCGCATATTCTTCATATCCTTCAGGAATAATATTTTGTTCTAAAATACTATTGACATTTTTATAAGTCATCTGTTTTCTAGATTTTATAACACTAGGAAAAATTTCTGCTTTTAAAATATCTCCTTTATTATTTATTTCCATAACACATGATACAGAAAGACGATCAACATTGGGATTTAAGGAACATATTCCGTTAGATAATTTATGTGGCAACATCGGTATAACACGATCAGCTAGATAAACACTTGTACCACGGTCATACGCTTCTTTATCAATTTCCGTATTTTCTTTAACATAATAACTTACATCAGCAATATGCACACCCAAAAGATAATTGCCATTTTCTAATTTATTTAATTCTATCGCATCATCAATATCTTTAGTATCATCACCATCAATTGTAAAAATCATATGGTCACGTAAATCTTTACGATCTTTTATTTCTTCTAAACTAACTTCATTTGGTAAGACTTCTACTTCATCCATTACTTTTTCACTAAAAGTATCATTTATTCCATATTTAGCAACAATACTTAAGATATCAACACCTGGGTCATTTTTATGGCCTAAAATACGTACAACTTCTCCTTCATAATTGTTATCTTTAATTTTATTGCCGATTTTTACTAAAACTTTATGGCCATCCATCGCGCCTAAACTATTTTCAAGTTTAATCGAAACCAACAGTTTAACTTTTTCATCATCTAATTTAATATAGCCCATACCATCTTTAGTATAGTATTCCCCAACTAGTTGTTTTAAATCGCGATTTACAACCCTGACAATACGACCTTCTAAATCCATACCTTTTTTAGATGTGATTTCAACAACTACTTGATCACCATGAATCGCACCATTAATATTTGAAGGAGCAATAAAAACATCTTCATCACCTTCAATATCGACAAAACCAAAACCTTTTTTATTGGCAATCATTTTACCTAATTTTAAATGACTATTTGTAAATAACATATAGTTGTCTTTTTTAGTACGATATATTTGTAAATTTTCTTCTAATACTTGCAATTCTTTTAATAGGTTTTTTAAATCATCAACACTATTTAGTTCAAGTAAATCATATATTTCTTGAGCAGATAGTGCTTTTTGTTCTTTTTTTAAAATGGCTAAAATTTTTTCTTGCATACTACTACACCTCTATTTTAATTATAAAACAAATATCTATAAAAAGATATCATTTTTACATATATTTACAACAAAAAAAGTAGGTTTCGCCTACTTAATAAATAGATATACCAAAAAAATCATTAGAGGTTCTAAAATTAAAGTTAAAATTCCTAGAAACCACATATCAGTAAATGCACTATTGCTATGATGATGATTTGGTTGTTTTAATACTTTTTTCTTCGGATCATTAAGCGTTAAACCTTCATCTTTAACTTGTTCTCCAAATAGACTTTGAACATATGGGTCACTCGAATTTTTTAACATTTCAGCTTGGGGATTTGGTATTTTAGGATCATTTACAAATTTACCTAAATTATCTCCAATTTGCAACTCTTCTCTTTCTTTTTGTAATCTTTTTAATTCTTCCTCAGTCATCTAAATCTCCTCCTTTAATTTTTTCAACTTCTACTTGATTAATAGAATTAAATCTTTTAGTAATTTTTTCACCAGTCGTATGTAATTCTTTAACATCACGACTAACAGTATCAATGCTACGTGATAACTTATCCCATCTTTCTTTATAACGACGGAATTCTTCATCTAAAAGTTTTAACTCTTGATGAATAATCGTTGCATACTTATCTCTTTCCATATTTTTTATAATAACTTCAATCGTTGTAAGTGTACTAATTAAAGTAGTGGGACTAGTTATCCAAACACGTTTTTTATAAGCATATTCGATGATATCAGAATGATATGCATTCAATTCAGCAAAAATTGCTTCTGCTGGCAAAAACAAAATTGCTTGATCACTTGTTATCCCAGGAATAATATACTTGCTGCTAATCGCATCAATGTGTTTTTTCATATCACTTTTAAATGCTTTTAAAGCCATGGCTCGATTCATATCATCTTTTGATTTATCTACCATATTGCGGTAATTTTCTAAAGGGAATTTTGAATCAATAGCAATCGTTCCTAAAGGTTCAGGCGTAAATAAAACACAATCAGCTATAACACCATTAGGAAAAGTATATTGTAAACGATATATCTCATCATTTTTTTCACCAAAAACACTACTCATAATGTGTCTTAAATTAACTTCGCCAAAAATACCGCGACTTTTTTTATCAGTCAAAACATTTTGTAGACTAATAATTTCTGTTGATAGACCATCGATCTTTTTTTGAGCTTCGTCAATCTTACTCAATCTTTCTAAAACATTGGTAAAAGTTTTATTAGTTTTTTCAAAATTTTCATCTAATCTTTCGTTTACACGATCATTTATCAAACGTAAACGGGCCTCAATTTTTTCATTTAAATTATTAAAATCACCATTTAATTCTTTGGCAAATTCACTTTTGAAAAGTCCTATTTCCTTTACAACAGTTGTTTCTAACTTTCCTAGTCGTTCCGTGATATTAGATTCATTAATATTTTTATATAGAGAAATGACAACTAGTATTAAAATTAAAACTAGAAGTCCAATAATTATATATTCCATATCTACCTCCTAGTTGATGTTATATTTTTTGCAGACAAAATAAGAAACGATATAAGTAATTAGTAAGATTATACCCAGTTTAATAAGAGCAACTATATCTGTTAGACTTTCAACAAAAGTTGTTCCCACATAGCCCCAAAAGTAAACTATTGATACTTTAGCAATCAACATAGCTATAAAATATTTTTTAAATGTCATTTTAGATAAACCACACACTATATTAACTAAGAAAGCTGGTGTAAAAGGTAGTGCGGTAATTAAAACTAAATTGGGGAAACTAAGATTACTAATACTTTCCATAACATCTTGTCCTATTTTACTAGTATCAATATGGCGATAGAGAAGTCTGCTGAATCCTTTACGAAAAGCCATAAAAGATAGAACACATCCAATAATAGTTCCCACCCAAGATAGACCAAATCCTAGCACATTACCAAAAACTAATACATTAGTAGCAATGAATAAAGCTAAAGGTAAAACGGGAAAAATTGATTCTAAAATGACAATCCCTAGTCCTAGTAAAATAGAAATAACCATGTTTCCTGACTGAATAGTTTCAACTAAAGAATTTACAAAATCAGCAATTACCTGCATTAGCATCACCTATTCTATATATAATTATAAAGCTTTATTAAAAAAAAGTAAAGTATCACTTTACTTTTTATATCTATATCTATATTCAAAAACTACAGCATAAGATGAATTATTTAAAACTTCTTCTAAGCTCATTCCAGTAGCACTAGCAAAGCCCTCTTTCAATACTGATTCGCTTAATAAATTATAAGAATATAAATCATATTTCAAACGATAACGTGTTCGAATTTCAGTTTCTTCTTCACGATAATTATCATTTGAACTATCTACTTTAGAAGTAGTAGACCAACTAGAATAATTGCTATAGCTTACTAATCCTTCATCTTTGTATTTGTATGTAGATGTAGCTTCAGACATGAATGAACTATATCCTCTTTTTTCACCGTTATACCAACGCCATTCAGTATCACGATAACGATAAATAGTTGCCTTATCATCTTTATCTCTTTCAGTATATTTATCATCAGGTGCTTCAGGTAAATATTGACCTCCATTATAATAAATCTTCTCTTTACCTTCTTCATAATACCAACGATATCCGGTTTTCGTTTCTATACGACGATATGAAGCTTCTTCAGGTGCATTAACACTCCATTCACTCCATTCTGTTGTACGAGATGTACTTGTATCTTTGTTGGCATATCCACTTGGTTGAACAGAAGAAAAATCTGAATAATCTGCATTATTATTGCGATAAAATTTCCATCTCTTATCACGATAACGATAATAAGTTAAATTCTCTGATACAATTTCGATATTTTTAGCATCTTTACTTATAGTCACAAAACGATCATCAGTATAATCAGTAATTGGATTATTAGTTAATTGTTTAGGTGTATAATAATTTGTCCATTCAGTATAGTTTGTTGTTTTTTCAACATAATTATATCGCACTTCAACATCGACAATTTGTTTATTTGGCAATTTTTCTTGCCAATCGCTCCACTCACTATATCTTGAAGAAGCACTACATCTATCACAATTAGTAACATCAACAGTTACAACATATTCACCATCAACATAAGTTATTTTAGCTTTACCACCACAAGTTTGTTCATCGAAAGTAAATCCTTCTTGCAAATAACCATTATCTAATAAATCTGATGCATTTATTTCAACACTTTCACTTAAAGCATCTGGCAATAAATCATTATCTTCAGCATATTTTAAAACTTCGTCAGCAAAACTATCTTCGATACTATTACATTTTTTATTACGTGAAATATTAACCGCAATCATAATTATAATCGTTAAAATGATAATTAAACCTACGCCGATACCAATAAAAATTAATTTCTTACGATAATCCTTGGATTTGATAACTTCACCATGTTCATCAACATATCCTTGTTGTTCCATTAGTATCACTCCTTTTAATTATTTTACCATTTTAAATAAAAGAGATAAAGAGATTTATAAAAATTTACTATTTATTTAAAAGATATTCTTCGTATCCACCCAAAATATTGACAACATTAAAGCCTTTTGCTCTTAGAATATTGCATACCTTGGGACTAATTATTCCTCGCTGACAATATACATAGTATTTTTTAGATAAAACCAAATACTTTTGAGGATTTGCAAGCAAACTATCCATTGGTACATTTATTGCATTAGGTATATGACTACGATTAAAATTCTCAATTGTTCTAATATCTATAATATTAATATCATTTGATAATTTTAAAAAATCTTGAACTTTTATATTTGATAACATATAAAACCACCTACTACATTATATGTACATAGGTGGTTTTGTTTAATTACTCATCTTCAGAAAAGAAATCATCAAAAAATTGATCATCAGTTATAAAGTTTTCATCATATGGTTCTTCTATAACTGGTATTTCTTCTTTTGAAACAACAACTGTTCCAGAAGACGTTGGAGTTGCTACAGCAACATGAAGATCTTTTTTATCTTCAGTCTTTTCAGCTTTTATTAAAGAAGGTTCATCATCAATAATTGTTGTCGTTGGTATATTGATATTAACATTATCATTAGTTGCTTGTAAGTCAGCTCCATTTTCATCAGATATAATATCATCATTATTTGAAACTTCTTCTTTTGCTTCCATACCACTAATGTTATTCTCTGCTTGAACTTTCGCTTGTTCTTTTTGTTCTTCTTCTTCTAAAGCTGCTAATTTAGCATCAATACGTCTAGTCAGTTCATCTAAATCAATACCCTTGTTAGCAGGTTTTGTTGGTTCACTAGAAATAAACGGATTAGGAGTAGGAGTTTGATTAAATAGATTAGTTCCCATTGGGCTATCCATAAGTGGATTCCCACTACCTGCACTACCGAACATTTCCTCCATTTTAGCTTTGTGTTTGGCTTCAGTAAATCCTTTTATATCAAAGATTTGTAGAGGTCTTTTTTCACGAATTGGCAAAACACATTTAGGATAATGTTTTCCCCATTTGCCTTCTTTATCCATTTGAAAATATGGAATGGCCTTCGTTTTAAATGGCATTTTACGTGAACGAATGATTATTTGTGTCCACATAGGTAGACGTTGTAAATCACTAACTGTAACAAGTGGTGTTGATGCTGTTTTATCATCTTTTTTAGATTCTTTTTCACCACACAATTTGCTTATTTCTTCCAAAGCTGCAAGCTCACTACTAATTAAGTAAATAATATTACCACAGTTACCTTTAATAGTTTCTGCCGTTTGTTTACCATATACATCTTCTAATTGAGCAAAGTTTTGAATAATAAAATTTAGTCTTATTTGACGTGAACGAGCTGCCGTAATCATTGTACTTATATCTTTTAATGGTGGCATATTCGCAAATTCATCAAGAATAAAATTAGTACGATATTTTAATTTACCACCATTTTCTTGAGCAACATCAATTAATGTTTCATAACATTGTTTTATAAAAATAGTACCCAAAGCATGATATGTTTTCTTTTCATCTTGTAAAATAATAAATACAGCTGTTTTCTTTTTACCAATATCACGCATATCAAAATCACTATAACTTAACATTTCACTTAAATTATCACGTGATGCGAAGATTTTGATCTTTGTTCTAAAAACTGATAAAATCCCACCTTTTGTTTCAGTAGGTGCATTTATTGTTGAATTGACATTGACATATGAACTACTAGCGCGATCTTTAAAATTAAAATAGGCATTTAATAATTTAGTGCCTGCAAACTTATCATCAGCAGCCATTGCCATAACATTAATACTATTGATATTGATTTCTTCTTTTTTAGCATCTTCAAATAAAGCAAGTGCTAACCCAGTAAAGAAATCACCACCCGTATTTTGCCAAAACGGATCATCTGCATGTTCTTCGTGAACAATGTTTGTTCCTAAATCTTCAAGTAATTCAATAGCTTTATCTTGATTACCATTATTATAGTAATAATATGGAGCTTCTAGTGGATTCCAAGCATTACCATTTTGCGGATTACGGAAATTTAAAACAATGATGTTATATCCTTTTTCTTTTAATAATTCACCATTTCGCTCATATATTTCTCCTTTTGGATCGGTAATAATCATTGATTCACCTTTACGAGCTAAAACACTAACTAATGGTTGAACTACCATTTCTGTCTTACCAGAGCCAGTTGCCCCAATAATCAAACTATGATATTCACCATCATCAACCCATACTCCACTTTTATTGTTAATAATAGGGACTCCTGCGGCTTTAACATCCATCGAAGATGGGTCGATTTTTTTAAGTTCTTTTTGCATTTCTTTATCTTTAGCCCATCTTGAATATCCACCTTTATCTTTTTTAGAAGTAGATACTCCAAATCCTTTTTCTCTTTCCCAAAAGTAGTTTGAGACACTTGCTATAATACCAATTAAAGCTGCTAAAAAAAATACCATCGTTGGAGCAAACAACTCTGAACTAAAGGCTGGAATAGGATTTAATCCATGAAATGTACTATCACCAACAAAAGAAATTATATTTAATTCTGCTATTGCTACGACATATAGCAACATAAAACAAAAAATAACAAATATAATAATATCTTTTGGTTCAGCTCTAAATTTTAATTTCATAATATCCCTCACATATTAATCATACTACATATAATTATATAATAAAAATTAAAAAACTACAATGTTTTGTAGTTTTTATATCTTATTTTTTTTAGTTTGAATGTTCTTAATAATATACATAATAAATAACAAGCATAAAAATGCCAACATCAATACCCCTGCAAAAATAACTTGGGAATTGCCATTCCTCTTATCATCTTTAATCGTTTCATCTATTTCATTATTAATCATTATTTCAATTGTGATATCATCATTTTCTTTGGTAAGATGCCAATAATAATTACCATTTTCATAATGATCAGCATTTGTTCTTACAACTTTATATTTTGTATTAATCACAAAATCAACACTTGTAAGTTCTGGATAAAGTTCAAAGACATTTATATCAGATACACTATATAATACTGAGTTATTATCTAAACCCATATAAATTATATTAGCATATTCATCTGTAAATAAATTCAAATTATCACCATTAACAACAGTTCTGCTAATAGTTAAGACCTCTTCAAATAAACGAGATTTAACACTATATTGATAACCATAGAGTTCTAGTTGTGATTTATATGCTTCTAGATCTTCGTTTAAAGTATTAGAAAAAATATTGCTTTTTTTCTTTTCAATAACTATTTTTTCAGTCAACAGATTAGGTGTTAAATTCACATTAAATTCAGCATTACACCCAGCTAATATCAAAATAGCAATTATTAAAACTAAACTCTTTACAATTTTCATATTAACCTCCTAATAATCAATTGTATATATATATCCTAGAAAATTCATCCCACTTAATTGTTGAATACCAGATATTGTTGTATCTACTAATTGCCATGTTCCAGCTGATGAGGAGTCGGTATTTCCAGGTATTTTAATTGCACCAGCTCCATGAGTATTAGCATGAGAAAAAACAACATGAGTCTCACCATTTTCTTCATAAACATTTTCAATTACAGCAACGTGCCCATATTGATTGTATCCGCTTGCTCCCCAAACAATTATAGCTCCAATCTTAGGCTCATTTACATTGGTAGATGAAGAAAACATAAGGCCACCGACTATAGTAGGACTAGTAATCCAATTTTTAGCATTTGGAAAATTAGTTATTCTAATGCTACTACCCATTGAATCCATAATCTCGTTAACACGACCTACAACATACCACGTACATTGGCCCCATAAAGAAGCCCTTATTCCAGATTCTTCCCACCAAAAAATTCTATCATGAGAATCTGATTGTCTTGGTGGTGAAGTTCTAGGAACAAAACCATCAATTGTAGTAGTTATAGTCCCTAAACCTACTGTGCTTTGAATAGCCTCTTCTTCGACATAAAACTCTCTTAAGGTATATATTTCATCAATAATATCTTGAACTTTATTATTGTATTCATCTGTTCCTTGCTCCATATAAGCCCATTTACAATCCTTACAATTCATATAGTAAGTAGGAACAAAATACATTTCCAAATACTTATTATACTTTTCATAATCGATAAAATATTTTAAAGTAGTAGAAGCATATTCACCTTCACCACAAGTAAGTTGAAGATCAACATATGAAAAATCAAATAAATCCTTAAACGAATCAGCAGAAGTATAAACATTAGCAACATACTGATCATACCATGACTTAAATGTCCCAGAAAAACCTAAAACATTAACATCATGCATATAGACTTCATATAATGCACCACTGATTATTTGCGCCCCATCTTCAAAAAGTGTCTGTATACCTGCAAGAACTTCGCTGGCACTATTTCTAATCCCTTCCGCAATAGAATCTAACCAGCTTCCTTCTTTACATTCAGTAACAAGTGTGCGACTGACCATATTTCCTAGTAATCCTGGATTTATTAAACTATTATAACTCCCAGAACGATAATAAGCCCAGTCATAAAAATATTTACTTTCGCTTTTCCCGATAATTGTTCCAGGCTCATAACTTTCACTATCTTCTTCATTAACAATAGTATCATCTTCAATATATGTTTCAACATCAATTACTTTATTATAATGCAGTGTTGCCATTACTAAAGGAATATCAAGTTCTCCTATAGTTGTCCCTAAATTATTATATTCGTCATATTCTTTTTCTAGATGTGTATAAAAAGCTTGATCGTCTTCACTCCAACCTTTAAAGGTTAAAAAATTGCCCATCTTTTCGACAAAACTTTCTGTTTCTTGCCATATACCCTCAAAAAAATTAGTAACAGAAGACCAAGATGAATAAATAAAAACTATAACAACCAAAAACAACAATAATTGAATAACAATTGGAGCTAAAGCCATGAGTATTGGTACAATCATGGCTTTAATCTTCGCTTTAATCAAGCTTCCAACATTGAAATCATTATTATTGTTATTATCATTATTTTGTTTTAATAACTTTTGGAAAAATCCTTTCACAAAAAGTCACCACCTTATTTTAGAAACCTCCACCTCGGCCCATAGAATCTAACTCTTCTTCAGTTGCGATAACATTTATCTGCATACGGCGACTCCCACACACAAACAACGCATCTCCTTGTTGATATCTTTTAATATTTTCTTTTTCATTGTCATTTAGATCAATTAAATTTGCTAAATCTTCAACAGCTTGTTTTTTTAACCCCATAACAAGATAATATGAAGCATTATCAAAAATTGCTTTTCCTTGAGTAATAATACCTGGATCGCTAAAATCACTTGGTTGTTGAGTAATTATAATAGTACCCGTATTGTATTTTCTAGAACGTCTTTGAATTTGAGCTAAGAAATCAGCTCCCAATGTATTATTTCCACTAATTAAAACGTGGGCTTCATCAACCATTAAAATGGTATTAATATTTCTATCTAAAGTCATACCCCATGCATATTTTAAAATGTTAAAAAATAAAGCATTTCTTATATTAACATCACTATTCATAAGTTCACGAATATTAAAAACAATGAAATCGCTTTGTGGTTTAATTGTTGTATGACCATCAAAATAATATTTTAATTCTTTAATAATCGGTCTAATTTTCAACTCTAGTTTTTCTAAAATTGCTTTTTCATGTGTCTCCTGTGGCATAGCTAATAATTTACCTTTAATTGTTGCATAAACATCTTTAAAAGTAGGATAATCATTTGAAGTAAAATTAGAAAAATCTGTATCAAAACCAATTCCAAAACGGCGATAAGTATCTTGTACTATTTCACTAAACATCGTAATAACATCTTCTTCAACACTTGGATCGTAATACTTTAAAAAGGCCTTTAAAGTTTGCAAAGTACGTGTAAGAATAGTATATCCTAATCCTTCTTTTAGTTCATCTTCATCAGCATCTAAGACAGCTTCTAGAGGATTGATCATACCAAATTTGCCACCTTTTCCAAGGTCGATAAAATCACCACCAAAGAATTTAGTCATTTCTTCTAGTTCACCTTCAGGATCAATAACAACAACTTTATAATTATTTCTAAAATGGCTGCGTAATAATAATTTAGCCGCTGTTGATTTACCACTACCTGAAGTACCCAAAATAATCATATTAGCATTATTTCGATTGTGTTCTTTCTTTAATTGATATAAAAATTGATTAAATAAAACTACTCCTCCAGAAAAATCAGTACCAAGTAAAGTACTTAATCCTGGGTCTTTAACACTATCAAATATATACGGATACATCGCAGCAATAGTTGTTGAAGGAATAGGTATTCCTATACGATCTTCAATATCTTGCTTTGGAAAAATTGGTAAAATAGATTTTAAAACTTTTTCTTGTTCAAACATCAAAGGTACAGTCATCATTTCCATAGCTTCTGTATAATTTTTTAATTGTACCTTTTTAGCAACCAATTCATCATGTGAATCAGCTGTAATCATAATGTGCATTTGAAAATCATATATTTTAGCTTGCGTACTTGCCAACATATGAATAAATTGTTCAAGTGATTCATAATCTTGACGAATACGTTCTTGCAGTGTTCTATCTCTTTCTTCTTGATATCTTTGTTTTAAATCAGTAATTTCTTTATTAATCATTTTAGTAATTGTACTAAATGGTAGAGGAATATGCTTGATAACCATTTTTATCCCTGGCATACTCGTGATATTGGCTAAATATGCAGTATCAATATATTTAGGATATGAAACAACAGTCAAAATAGTAGCATATTTATCACTTATAATAAAATCTCTTGGTCTAAACTCCAACCCTTTTGGAGCTAATTGTGTTTTAATATCCATTATCCAATCACCGTCCCAAACGTAGTAGTTTTACCACCATTTAAAAAATTATCAATTATTACACGTAAATCTTCATTACTAGTTTGATTTGATGTCAATCCGGCTTGAGCTAAATTATTGATTAAATTACGAATACGTTTTTGACATAATTCCATATCTTTTTCTTTAAATAGAATAAAGAATTCAGTATCAACAACATTATTATTCATAAACATATTAGCTTTATTGATATCTTGCATAATTAGTTTTTTCTTTATAGGATTTTGGCTATTATTGTACAAAAGTTGTAAGTTAGATAAATAGACATTGATATCAACTGGTCGATCAGCTGCAATTAACCAAAATTCATAATCAATACTATCGTATACCCTTCGTAAGTTAACGATAATGCTATCTTGTGTATTTCTATCAAGAATAAAAATATTTTTAGGCATTATTTTAACTCCTGTAACTTTATAATTATTATCCAATATAATCATTCCATTAGTAATACTTTTAACAGGAACAAAATTATCGTTTGTAAACTTGCTTTTCGCTTTCGCCATAAGAAAAGCACCACCCCTTCCATACAAATCTCTGTCTATTAGTATAAAAATTGAACATCGACATCAAAAAAGTTAAAGCATTATGATAATTTGGAATTGGAAATACCAAGAATGAAGCAATCACACCTGGTGACAACACCAAAATAATAGACAATAACGAACTCAGTTCAAATATCATCATACATAATAAACTAATCGTAATTCCAACACCAAATATAATTAAATCAGTAACTGTAAACAAACCAAGTATAAGCATTGACTTTTTACTATTAGCTGGAATTAAATAATTATTCATATAGTATCACACCCTTTATATTATTTATCTTTTTTAGCATTTTCGCGTGTTTTAAAAGCATCTTCATATTGTTTATATTGTCTTCTTGTCTTTTCATATTCTACATCATAATGGTCAATACCTTGTTGTATAGATTTGTATTTTTCGAATGTTTCTTTATCTAATTTTCCATCATTTGCAATATATTCTAACCAATCATTATATTCATATTGACCATTTGAATTTAACTGCTTAATTCCATTTTTATATAAACTATTTTCATCGAAATCACTATGTGTGAATTTAGAATCAGCAATGTAATTTGCTAAAGATTCTCTTAAAGCTTGTTCTTGCCCAGCGTAATTATCCATTTGGCGTTGCAATGATTTCATCTCCGCATCGTATTTACCGACACCGGCAGCCTTATTTTTTACACCAGCAAATTTATCGATGTCGTCTTTTCTACGTTGAAACCAACCATAAGAACTTCCTTCTACATTAGGATTCCCAGCAAAAACATCTCGATTATACCTAGCTTGATTACTACCCTTTATTCCACTGCTTGCGCTATTCAATGCGGTACCTTTTCCTCCAGACGTAAAACCTGAATATCCTGCTCTAACCCCCGCGCTGATACCACCGGCTATTGTACCACCAAGGTTACTCGCAACTTTTCTAGCGCCTTTAAAACCTTTAAAACCATCGTTCAAATTCTGATTTTTAATTTTATTTCCGACGGCCAGCGAGTTAGCAGCAAAACCACCAATTGCTCCAATTCCACCAGCAACAACACCTGTAGCTAGTGGAGATGCTCCTATTTTTTTCAACGGATTCAATGTAAATCCTCCATCAAATTTAATTCCTAATATTTCACTAATTAATTTAGGCAATTGATTAGCAAACATTAAAATACCTATATAAATAAAACTTAAAGTAAAAAAGTCAATACCATCTCCACCAAAAACTGCATTTCCTTCTGCATCATATTGACCTATGCCACTTTTGACAATTTCACCAATTAGGAAAACAGCAAAATAAATTACGATCAAACGTATAAAAACATCTAAGTATGTTTTAACACATTCACTCACCCAATTTTGAAAGATTTTCTCTCCTTTTTTCTGGTCAATATAAGAAATTACAGGTATTGGTGCGATTAATTGTAAGAAAGATAATTTAACTGCACGAATAGCAATATCTATACAAAAAATCAATAAAACCCATGCAACAGCAATCCCTGCTATAGTTGATACAAAAGCCTGATAATGATAAACATATTCACCATCTACTTTACTATTTAAATTCTCACCGGCAAACTCTGAAGCAACACTCCACTTTTCTTGATTCATAGCTTGATCGTATGCGCTTTTTTGTGAATCATTATAATTTTCTGGATAGAAAAACCCTTGGAAAACACGGACCGCCAGCATCTCACCAGCATTTTGATTTAATTCATTAATATCAGCTGATGAATCCCTAATTGATGATCCGCCCATGATAATATTACCGATAATATTTTCTCTTAAAATTACTCCTTGTATTCTAAAAGCAAAACTGAATATCCAAGGTACCATTGCGAAAGCAACTAATGAAATAACAACACGTTTAATTAAATTGCCTGAGCCTTTATTACTATCACTAATAGTATCTGGATTAGCATACCATGAAATTAATGACACAGTTATTTTGAAAATCATAAAAACACCTAGTAAAATATAAATTCTTTCACTAAATACATTCATAGTAGTATCACTAATAACTGCTATATTAGATATATTATAAAATAATCCATACAATAAACTGACTAAACTATAAACAATTTGGTCAAGAAAAAGAGAAAAACTACGAAATAGGTTTTCTATAAAATCAAACACTCAGACCACCTCCTTTAATTTTACGTTAAGTTTAAAAATCATCTTTAATTTTACCAACAGAAATATTCACCTAAACCAATTAAATTAAATATAAATTCAACTAGACTAGGTAAAAGCCATACAATTGCAACAACGGCTATTCTAACAGCAAAATGTTTATGAGCTTTTTTAAAGTTTTTAAATTCTTCATTATCCACAACCGCTTTAGCATAATCAAACATTGTAATAACTGCTAAAACAGCACACAAAATGTAAAAAATAAGATTATAAATATCTTTGATAATGCCCATTAAACTTCCTAAAGAAGCACAACCATCTGTAATCTCAAAATTAAAATCGAAACCATATTCAATCGCATACTTATTCATTAATTCTTCATTGCCCGTGCTTTGAACATAATCTTTTAAACTGTCTTTTTCAGCTGATAAATTTTGATATTCACTAGAACAATAAGTATTTATATCATCCATAAAAATACTATTTTCTTTTTCCAAAACACATTTAGCATAATTTGAAATATTTAGATTTTCCAACTCTTCTTCTGTCATACCTGCAATAGGTGTTCTATTAGTTAAATAAGTATCACATTGCGTCTGATATTTAGAATTAATACCATTATTAATTAAACATTTACCTAAATCTAAATATTGTGTATTAAGCTCTTCTTCCAATTCAAGGGCTGTATTTTCTTGATATTCTTCATCCGTTAAATCTAATCCTGAAACATAATAGTCTTGCCAATTGCTATCAGGATTAAATCCTGTTTGTTGTTTATAAAAATAAACATATAAACCTTCAGTGTCAAATATCCCAGAAGTATCAGGATTGAAATAAAATTGCATTGGCTTAACATAACTATTCCCTTTATATGTATCTTCATCATTCCAATTTCCTGAATATGCATTTTGATAATCAAATGCTGTTTCAGTACCATTTTCTTTTTTGATTAAGAAATAATCACCATGTACCCTTTTAACACAAACTTGATATGGTAATTTATTGGTTTTATCACCTGCTTTAACCAAATCACCAGAGCAATACATAAAATCGTTTTCGAATTTCATTACTGAACTTTGATTAGATATTTCGGCAATAAGGGGATAATCGTCTGAATTTGGTTTACTACTCGTGATAGAATATTCTCCATTCTTATTCATAACAATATATCTAAAATAGTCTGTCCACAGCAATGAATTAGAATTATTTGCTAATTTATTTGCATCATTTCTTTGAATGGTATAAGTTATAGTCAAATTATCATTTACAGGATTATTTATAGTTACATCAAAAGTAAAAATGTAATTATATCCAGGTTGTTGAATTTTAGTTTCACGCTTGGCTGAATTAATAGTAATAGTATAATTTGTCCCGTCATTATGAGTACCACGATAAACTATTCCTCCTACAATTTCAACACTAGATTTGTTCATTAATGCTTTTGCTTCCATTGTACTGAATATAGTGGAAAACATAAAAAATAATGTAAATATTAAACAGTTTAATATTTTTGTTTTTTTCATAACATCTCTCCTCAAATGAGCGCAATAAACTACTATAATTATAGCACAAAAAAAATATAGAATAAAGATATTATTCTATATTTTTATAATTAGTCAGCACTACATTTACTACTATCTAAAAAGCAATTAACACAGTCCATGATGTTTTCTGAATCATCGCCACTAGCTGAAGCTAATAGACCAAATACTAATTGAACAATTGAGAAAACTAGGAATACTATTACAGCTGCTATAACACGTTGAATGAAAGTTTTTTGTCCTTTCTTAATATCGTCTTCTTTTTGTTGCATAACTGCTTTCCCTAAATCCCACATACCAAATAAAATCAAAGCAATTGGAACAAATATTTTAATAATATTATAACCTATGCTAACTAAGTTTGGTAACATTTCTGGAATGCCTGTAATTCCTCCACAAGAAACAGTATCTAAAATAAACATATAATTACCTCCATTTGTTAATTTAATTTTACTTTATTTATAAGTATTTGTCAACTTATTATATGTTAAATAAACCTAAAATATTTTTCTTTTTCTCATTTTCACCATTCGATTGACGTTCAAAACCCATTTTCATTAAAAAAGGATCCATTGCTTCTATGTCTTTTTCACGTTCATCAAGTGGTGGCATATTATAAAAGATTTTAGTCTTCGCTTCGTATTCAAAAGCTAATACATCTTTAGGAGACAAAAGGCTTTGGTTTAAAACAATATGCTTTTCTTTTAATTCACTAAAGATCTTACGATTACTCAACATTAATTTATTTAATTTAATTGTCGAAGGTTCAAGTAAGTAAATAGTTTCGTGGCACATTCCTTCAGCAACACCACTATTATTCATGTCAACAAGAATAACATCATTACCATTATATTTAGCCAAAGTATTTCCTAAATCTTGAGTTGCTGTCGACACCATGTTTTTATCACGGAAATACATAAAATCTCGTTTGTCTACTTCGATTGCGACAACACTATAATTTTTGCTTAATTGTTTTTTCATCATATAAGTAAAAGTCGTAGCTCCTGCACTTTGATTAACATTTTTAATACCAATAATTTTGGTTCCAGAACTAGGTCCAAATTTCTCAACAACTACTTCTTTAATACTATCTAATTGATGATATTGCGCAACATCACGATAACTATTAGGATTATTATATAAATAAACTATCCCCTCAATATTTTTAGTAAAATTATAGATACCCATTGAAATTAGTTTGGATAGGTATTCACTAGATGAACTATCTGGTGAATCATCTAATAGTAATATCACTTTATCCATATCTAGAGAAATAGATAATTTTTGTAAATTCTTGATATCTTTATAATCTTTTATCGCTGTGATATCTAAAATCATTCTTTGATAAAAGAAATTTTGAAACTGATTAATTATCTCTTCAACTGTGAATTCACCATCTAATCTTTTAATAACTTCGATTTCCAATGATTGTAACATCGCACCATAGCGATTAGCAATTATAACATTCATGATTTTACCCCTCTTCTATATACACTTGTTATCGACACATTTCAAATTACCACAATCAGAATCAGTATTACATTTATGATGATTATCAACAGTTTCATAGAACACTTTAGTTTGCCCTGATAAAGGAAATTCTAAATATTCATTGATGACAGGTATATCAAAATACATATATGCAATAACATAATATTGCACACCTCGTCCTTGTACTTCTTTATATATACAATAACGATAATTTGTTTGTGTATTAATAGCAGTTAAAGCACTTCCGTTTTTTGATGTTCGTGTTGGACAAGTATGATTGTTGCTCATCCGATAGCCTATATCTTTTAATACTTCTTCTATTTGTGCATCAAGTGTTTGTTTATTAGGCTCATAACCATCATCATATTTTTCAATTAAATCAATTATTTTATTTTTAACTTTAAAAGCTTTTGAATAAGCAAGAGAACTTAAAAATACAAGCATAATAATAATTATAAAAGTAATTATAATCATAAAAATATAACTATTAGCTATAGACTCTTTCATATTTCCTCCTACCTATTGAAAAACCATTAAGGTTCAATCTTATCATCATCAGAATGAAAATAAAATATTCTTTCTGTTTTAGTATATATTGGCAATTTAAAAACATCTTGTACAAATGGCAAGTCAACATATAAATATGTTTGAACACCATAAGTATAGTGTCTTGCATCTTCTTGAAACAAATAAATACAATAAGCATAATTATTATATATTCTTGTAATTGGATCATATTTTTGACCATTTTCAGTTCGTGTTGGACAAGTAAAGTTTTTATCTTGTGTATAACCTAAAGTCTCTAACACATCTTCAATTTGGTCAGCAGAAAGTTGATTATAACCCTCATACTTTTCAATAGCAAAAATAATTCGACTATTAACGCG
Source organism: uncultured Bacilli bacterium (assembly GCA_944368875.1). Taxonomy (GTDB): domain Bacteria; phylum Bacillota_I; class Bacilli_A; order RF39; family UBA660; genus CALVXF01. The sequence goes on along the minus strand of CALVXF010000022.1, from coordinate 37,664 downwards.
AAAAGCCTTTGAGTAACTAATAGTAGCGGCTAAAAAAGCAAATACAATGACTAAAAAAACTATAACAATGTTATATAAAGCAACACTACCAACACTTTGACTCATAGACTACCACCTCCAAAACTCACAAGAATCATGGCATGAAGAACTAGATGATATGCGGTCTCCATTGACATCAACACACACACCATCCTTAACACTCATACCTCCTGCCTCTTTGCAACAATCATTAAGACATGTTTGTTGCAAAATATAAAGTACTAGAAAGAATAACAAGGCTATAATGACAGTAACCAAAAAACAGGTAAATATTTTTTCTCCCATACTTTTATTACTTTTCATTATAACCTTCTCCTTTTGTTAAATATATTTATTAGCAATCACATGAATTGGAACTTGTATCCCAATTACAACCTCTATTCAAGCAGTCAGAACGATCGCTTGTAGTTTGCATAGCATTATTAATAATTGGTGTAACAACGGCAGCAATTACAGCAATTAAAATAATTGCAACTACAGTTAAATTTGCTTCTCCAGCAGCTTCTTTCATTATTTCACCATCCTATCTTTTCTTAATTATAACACCTTTTTATTTCTTTAGCAATAATTATAAATTCATTAACATCATCATTGACAACAACATCAAAAACAAAATACCCCCACCAGTACACATAAGCATCATCATTGTTTTTTGTTCCATTTTTTCTAAACGCTCTTTATACTTTTGTTCACGACTTTTGTTTTGCAATGTTGAAACAGTTCTTGAAAACATCATTAATTGTTCTTGTTTATTTTCTTGACTACCAAGACCTAAACGATATAAAAGACGCATCATACGCATCGAATCACGAACAGGGTATTCTTTTGCAAAATCCATATAAGGATCAACGCTAGAATCCCCAGCTTCAATTTTTTCACACAATTTACGCAAACCTGATTTAAACATATCAGGAGCAGTTTCTATTGATTTAGATAAAGCAACAGGAACTGTGTAATGTTGAATTAATATTTCCAAACTTTTTAAATAATAAGGCAACATTAAATTAATATTGTGTAAATTGTTTTTATAATATCTATTCAACTTTGTATATGATGATTTAAAAACTATAAATCCTACGATAAAAGAAAATAATATACTAATAAAATTTAAATTAGAAAGGAAATAAAACATAATAACTACAATTACAACAATTCCATTTCTTACTCTAATACCAAACATTTTATTGACATCAACATCAGCGCCATACTTAATATGCAATAAGAATTCATAATCATCTTCCATTAAAAAGCGAAAATATGGTTCTGTTTCTTGAATAAATTTGTTTTGATCTATCATTTTATTATAAAACATGACAAACAAAATAATAGCACATATAATAATAAATATCATATTATTCAGCACCTACATTCTCATTATAATATTTTTCCCCGTTCAACAAGAAATATGTATTTACTATGACTATACCATGAAGTAATAATTGAACAAAAATGTTATCTAACATTTCAATATAAGTTTCAACACCTAAAAGAAATTGAACAAGCATGACCATCAAATATAAAACTATACCAAATTGTAAAAACTTTTTATGGAATGATGCTCTATCCATTCGGTCGCGATAAACATTTTCTACTAACATATCAATATCCATTGACATGTTTTCCAAAGACTCACCGCTATCCCTAGTTCCTTCATTAGTAATTTGTAAAAATAATTGATGCATATTGCGCACAATATAATAATCATATTTAGCATTCATATATTCTAAAGATTGATCAATTGTCCCATTGGCATAAGCCATATCAATCATCTCTTTAACATCGGTTTTGATTGGATCTTCAAGAACACCGGATTCATATACACCTTCTAAAGCTTTAACGAAACTTTGAGTTGTAGCAAATTCCATAATAACATTAGTTGTGTAAACCTGAACTTGTTCAAACAAAAACTCACTATAAATTCTCTTGCAACGCAAATATGTTAAATATGGAATTATAGATATTGCTATAAGAGAATAAATAACAGAAGTAATAATGCTATAGAAATATAAATATGATACTATTGCTGCTCCAGCTGCAAATGTAATAATTTGAATTGTATATTGTCTAGGTGTGTATTCTTGACCCAAATCTTTTACTTTTTCACGAACTGATTTAAAAGAATATGGTGCATATTTATTATAAATATTAGTTCCCGTATCGATTATATATTTATAAACGTTTTGCCCGTTGTTTAAACGATAAACAATTACAAATACTATAATAAAAGCGATGAACAAAAACATTAGTAATTCCATATTACACCTCCCTTATGTATTAGAACTTACGGTTCCATTAGCTGTATTGGGCATTGCCCCAATTGGATTTTGAGTTGTTTTAACACTCGTAGGAATCGGGTTATTCGTTGGACCAACTGGCGTAACTTTTTTAACATTTGGTTTTTCGATTGTTGTATTAGCACTAACACCAATTTCAGAATCTTTTTTATTTTGGGCACGATCAACCATTTCATCAGGCAATTGAACTCCTTGAGCGGATAAATATTCAATCAAATATTTACTAGGATCATTGTTAACAACATTCCCAAATAAATCTTTTTTATAGATGACATTATACTTTGCTTCATTATCTTCGGTTACATAAAATTCTGTAACTTCAGCTATTTCACGAACAAATTTGCCTGTTTCTCGACTTTGGTAACCACGAATATATATTCCTAATTGAATATAACGATAGATTGATTTTAGAAATTGATCAATATCTTGATTAGTTTCCAACAAACTATACATACGATTTGGAATACTACTAGCTTTGTCAGCATGGATTGTTGATAAAATATAATGCCCTGATGAAATAGAGTTACGAACAGCCATGACAGCTTCAGCACTACGCACTTCGGAAAGTAATATCCATTTAGGGTTTTGACGCATACAAGCCACTAAAATGTCTGAGTATGTAGCAATATTATTAGTCTTCAAAGCAACAATATCACGATGTGGAAATATTTTATCAAGATGGAGTTCCAATGTATCCTCAATCGTTATAATTTTTTCGTTTTCTTTAATTTTTGAACCTAGATATTTAACGAATTCTGTTTTACCTGAACCGGTTTCACCACATACAATAATGTTACAATGTCCTTCGATACATTTGATTAGAAAATCATGAATTCCCAAAGTAATATATTTATCAGCAATAATTTTGTCTTTTTCAAGTCGTATTTTAGCAGGTGTTTTACGAATAACCAAGGCTATACCATTTCGCGCAATTGAATCATGAATAAAATTCATACGTAATTCAGCACTCTCAGCATCCAGCATAGGATAAGCCATATTGAAAGATTTCCCCATAGCATTCGCACATTGAAATGCAAGTTTTTCAACAACTGCATTAGTTATATTTGGATTTTCTACCCTTATAATACCTTGAGATAAAGTCTTTAAATGTATTTGTCCATTATTATCATAAGAAATATCTGTAACATCATCATTATTTAAATATTCTTTAAAATATCCAAAATCCATTTGTGAGAATATATTATCACTCATAATTATTCTCCTTCTGTATTAGAATTGTCTTCTTCAACAGTAGTGTCATCTTCAACTGGAAGATTAACTGTCTTAGAATTGATAAATTCTTTTAAATATGTTGAACTAACACGCGTTTCTCCTTCTTCTAATATTTCACCACCATGTGGGACTGGAATAAGTTCAACACTATAATCACTCATATAAAGAGCTTTACGAAGTAATATATGAATTTCTGAAGAAACTCCAAAAATCATATAAGCAGGTGATCTACTTTCACTACTATCTTCAAAAACATTTTGTCCTGAAGAATCTTTTAAAGCTAAAACTTCGATATTTTCAACTAACTTACCTACCATGATTTGACCTGAATCATCTTCAGCTTTCATATAAATATCGATGTAATCTCCTGGAAAAATAGAATTACCATAAGTTGATTCAGTCGTAACATTTAAATTAAAAACGACATCACCTTCTTTAACTTGTGTAAAAGAAGAATTAGGTAAATCTTCGCGATCAATTACAACATCAGTATAAAACATTGATCCTGCTGGTATCACTGTATTATAATTGGTGTATTTACCAACAATACTACTAGCACTTCTAATAACATTACTAGAAACTCCCATTCTAGGAATACTAATAGAAGTTATCATATCACTAGTTATTAAAGTCCCCGGTTGAATAGTTTCTTTTGCAACCGGAATAGAAATAGGGCTTGTTTGTTGATTTATTTGATAGTTATAACCAAAATACAAAATAGCCACAACCGCAACAACCCCCATGATTGTGACAATATTCTTATTTTTTAAAAATCTTGTAATACTTGTTACTATATTCATATTTTTTTATCCTTTCTAATATGGAACTTCTAATATAGCATCTAATTGATTTACTATATCAAATTCCATCACATCATCTGTAATATTTGATTTTTCAGTACTTGAAACTTTTATACTTACTTTTGGTGGTTCCTCATTAACATCATATATATCTATATAATATGTTCTAGATAAACTAGCATTTTCAGCAAAACGACGATAAAAGTTTTCCACAAACTTCTCTCTATCAATTCTGATTGTTCCATCATAACGATAACTAGCTAAATCAAAAGCATCAATCATCGCCGCTTCGGTTGTTTCTTTGAGAATATTATAATTGTGTTCGTCTGTACTAGTTATATTTTGAAAAAGATAAATAAAAGCAATTGCTGTAACACCTAAACCTACAATAAACACACCCCAAAAGGATTCCTTCACTAACTGCCACCTCCACTAGTCACACAAGAGTTAAATTCACCACTTCCTGAATCACCACAACTACCACCTATATATTCGTCAAATTCAGAATGAATGAATGAACTATAACATTGTTTACCGTTTGTGCACGTTAAATTAAAATCATTATAATCGCCAACATTTTTATTGTATTCTCGAATTTTTTTAATTACAGTTGGCGTCATTTCTATCGTGTATAAGGGTTCTAAATCATAAACTTCATAATCATCAACTCCTCGATTATAAGTAATATATGCATCAACATAGCTTTGCCCAGTAGAAGTTGTCCCAATCCAATTAGAGCCAGGCTTTCTACCATCACCATCTATACTAGGAAAAGCAACATCTTGTTCTCCCAATTGAATAGGACGATAAATGATATCTAAACCAATAGGGCCAGTTTTAGAATAATCTGGATCATTTGGGTCATCTTCAAACCCTAAAATATCATTCTTTAAATAAAATGGACAAACATATTCTGTATTACCACCTATTTGCGAAACATATTTATCAAAATATCCATTATGTCCAATATTAGAATAATTTAGAACAATATTATAATATCCTGTCTTCAAAGTATAACTTAAAGGAATGACATCATCGCCTAAATCAACATAAGCCCCCTTTAACTCATCATTGACTGAGCCAATAACTTGTCCTCTACTTTTAAGAGCATAACGATACCCTGTATTGCCTAAAGTATAAGTCGAACGACTTGTAATAGTTATCTCATTAGATGTAACATTTTTTAATTTCAATCCTGTAATTGTATAACTTTTTGTTTTACAACCACCATCATTGGTACAAGTTAATAAAGAATAACTAATCTCTCCAGCTTCTTTATTCGTTGTCTGCTTTGAAACACTAGAACTTGATCCCGATGAAGTTAAAGTTCCAGATTTGAAAAACTCAGAATCATCATATCTATAAGTAATAACAGGATTTAAATTATACTTAGCAGTTGATCCCGCGCAAGCCTTAATATTATTAATCTTAGCCTGACTTTTATCAGTTAAGCTACGATAAGCATTATACAAACTATTAACTTCTTTTTGTTTATTACTAATTTCTTTATCTATACTATAAGAACTACTAGAAGCTACACACTTACCATAAGTATGCAAATTAGCATTATATTCATAAAAAACTCGTGGATAAAATTTATTACCATCAGCATTTACTTGCGTACTAGATTGTGTTGGATACCAGTACTCTAGAGAATCTCTAGTGACATACCACTTATTATTTTCATATAGTAAGGTAATATCTTTATATTTTTCATAGCTACAACTTTCTGGTTCTTCCATACTAATTGTCCAATTTACAATAGCAAAGCATTTATTTGCTCCAGGAAGATAAGTTCCACCATTAGCGCATTCGCATTCAACTTTATCTAAATCTTCATCTTCAATCTCTAGTTTTAAATTATTAGAAGGATTACAATCCTTTCTAGTAACATATTTTTTGGCCTTCTTTAAAGCCTCTAACTCTCCTTGAGCTGTTTTCCATTTATTATAAGCCGCTTTAATAGCATTGTTATCGCTTTTAATATCGGCTAAAAATTGTGTCCAATCAATACCTGGTATATAATTAGTATCACCAGAATTTTCCTTATAATAACTACGGCAATTACGAATACCATAAACGGAAATAGGTCCCCATGTATTACCAGCTACCGATGAACCGATCGTAAAATATTGTCCTCCATAAAAAGTGAAATTACTAGCTGGAAAATTAAAATTAACTGTTTCCCGACAGAAGAAAGTACAATAAGGATTATTTTCACCAGCAATCGAAGTATCTTTAAATTGACTGTCTCCTTGAATACATTCCCAATTGTTAGTATCATCAAAGAAACTTCCACCTTCACACTTGCCACCAAGACTTACAGTTGGCGTATTATTACATCCTTCTCCTTCTTCACCACAATCTATCTCACATTCAGCTCCAATACATAAAGTCCCTGGCGCTTTTGTAACATAGCGTTGCCATTCATCAGACTCATTACCACAAGCTGAATAATATACATAGAAAGTCCCAGCAGCACTTGAAACACACATACCTGCTAATACATTATCAACATATGCTTTTTCTTCAGGCCCCATGTCTGGGTATTCGCCATTTTTTTGTACAAAGCCACGATACGCTGCATAAGCTTGATAAGCTAAGTCCCTCGTTGCTTCACTTTTTAAAAGCAAATCAACGCCAACATTTTCTCGAATACCCCAAACTAAAGCTTGGGCAATCGCATAAATAGAGTTATCTTCACTTTTATGAAGGTCAACATAGTTTAAAATCCGTTTTACTGTAATTGCTTCAAAAAAAGTAAATTCTTCATAAAGCGAATGACGATATAAACTCATGTTTTTATTATAATCGATATAAACATCGATACAAAAAGCTGTTTCCCCGTTAATTGTCCAATGGGCCATATTACTACTACGGAAATAGGTAAATGGTGTTTTAGCTAAAAATTCGCCTTTATTTAATGTCGCTGTATAAAGTGACTTTTCTGTACTAGTGCTGCTTCCTGGTAGACCAGAACCTGCTAATTGGCCATTAGAAACCATCATCGCATTAACACTATCAAAATGTAGTGACAAGCAAAGTGTTGACATAGCTAAAAGCATAAAATGAAAATACCAATGTCTTTTTATAATTACTTTCAATTTCTTCATGTTTCACTTCCTTTAAAACTTGATATCATCTTTTTTAGATATCACATAGATTGTTACTAATAATATTCCTATTAAACTAGGTAAAATATACATATAATATTTTAAATAAAATTCTAAAAGCCAATATATCGAAAAATCATCCTCTTCTTTTGCTTCTTCCTGTTCTTTTAAAGAATCTATATAGGCTTGCATATCATCTTTAAATTCTTCATAACTCATATTTCCCAAATTATTCCATTTCTGACACAAACTATAATTTTCATATCCTTCACACAAGGGATCAAGATAATACTTGTTATAAGTTGGTAACGTCACATAAAAGGAATAAACAGTTTCTTCTTCACATTTTTCACGTGTTGTGTAAATAACGAAATTATAAGAAATTCCACTTTGATATCCATCGATTGTGATTTCACTTATATCTTTATTTTGATCAGGATAGTAATATTTATTATTTTTAACATCATAAACATAAAACTCTTTATAAATATTAGTAAGAGTAATTGTAAAAAGAGCTTTGTCACTTTCAATACGATAATCATAAATATACTTAATATTAGTAGCAATTGCTTTAAGTTCAGCTAAATCTTTATAATCACAATACCAAGTAGCTTCTACTTTCAATGGGAATAGCAAAAATACTAGAGCCATTATAAATAATAGTCTTTTCATCTTACCATCCTCCACTTTATAATTATAACATACATTTATTATATTTTCTACTTTAATTTGATAATATATTCACTATTTCTTACTTTTAATATCAAGTTTATTCCATTTGCTTTTGCAACTTCATCAACAACTTCAATGTATGCAACATTATCTTCTTTGGTTTTGGTTGGTACGACTTGACCAAAACCTGATGTTTGCCTTTTAACTACACCATCTATTTTATATTCGATTGTTGCATATGCATTTAATAAATTATACAAATTATTGATGGTATTTGTTGTTAGTGTTTCATCTTTAATTAATTGATAACTAAACTTAATAAGGGTTTTATCATAATTACTATTTACGCTAGGTTTTAAGTATTCAACCATATCATAACATGTATTACTAGTACTGCAGTATTGATATGTATTTTTAAAAGTATTATTTATTTCGACACTAGAAACAGTAAGTTTTGATTCTTTTAAAATACTTTCATCAAAAGATACTTCCTCTTCTAAGTTATAGTTTTTCGCTTCAATATCACTATCTAAATTTTTAAAATTCAAAGCTATATGGATAATATTGGGGTTAATGCCTCTTTTTGTAAACACCATATTTTCAACATAATTGAATTCTTTAGTTTTGCTATCTAATTTAACTGTTTCTACTTGATAAGTTAATAGATAATATTCATATTCATCTGTTATAATTTGGTATTCATATGAAGTACCAATATCAGTTAATTTATCACGATAAGTCATAATTGGATAATAGCGCGTATCACCTAACTTTAAGGCAGTTTTTGCCACATCCAATTCTATGTCATCACTATTTTGATAGCGTTTTTTTATTTTAACACGCAAGACAACTAAACTATGATTTTCATCAGTAATAATGTTATTTTTGCTATCTTTAGTTGTTACATAAGCATCTTCAATCCGCATTGTAAAATCTCTAGTATTAAAATATTCACTAGATGAATATGTCTTGTTATAAACGAAACTATTCATAAACAAAGAAAAACAAACTATCACAAATGTAATAGCTACTACACCATTAATTATCAAACGATTTTCTAAATAATAATAACGTGAAAAACGAAACGTCCTTCGTGCTTTACGCTTAGCTTTATCAGTATCAACATTTAGTTCTACTTCAAACTCTTCACGGTCGCTTTCTTTAATTTCCATTTCTTTTAAGTCTTTACCAAAGTCAAACTGTTTAATATTAAATCCAGTTGCACGAGCAAAAGTAACAATTGTAGAAATTAGTTGTGATGCATAAACAACAACAATCAAATCACGAACTGCCCGCATAATACGGATATCAACTAAACGCAACTCCAAATCACCTATAACATTCAAAGCATAGGCATAATAGACAATAACAAAAATAGAAGAAACAATATTGATAAAATAAAATCTATATGGTTTTTGTTTATTAACCATCAATACAATAACTACAATAGATGCCAAAATAATTAAAACAGGTAATAAAAACATCCAAGTATTAAATAAAGTATCTGTTATCTCTGTTCCTACATAACTAGGTTGATCAGTTACATATTCATTTAAAAAACTCATAAGATTACTAGACTTATAAACTAAATATAGCAAAATCAAAGCCATGACTGCATGAATCTTTTTAAAATTCTTAATTAAAAAGGCATAAGGCTTTCTTAAAATCACACTATCAACCTCCTATTATCATAATCATTATACTATATAATGGCGAAAATTGCACTAAAAAAACTCGCATAAATTAAATGTCTTCGATATTAGACATAAAGCGAGTTAGTTTTAATAATGGTACCGACCAAGGGACTTGAACCCTTATGATATCTCTATCGGTGGATTTTGAATCCACTGCGTCTACCATTCCGCCAGGTCGGCATGTGATAATTATAACACAATTGTTATAATATTTCACTATATTTTGAATTAAAAAGTTCTATTTCTTCATCTGTTTCATCTGTTGCTTCTAATTTTGGTAAATCATCTTTTGACTTTAATCCAAAATAATCTAAAAATTGATCCGTTGTTTTATATAACATAGGTCTTCCCGGAAGATCAGAACGCCCTGCTTCTTCAACTAGTTTTTTCAAGACTAATTTGCGAATTATATAAGAAGAATCAACCCCACGAATTTCATTTATATGCCCTCTTGTTATAGGTTCATTATAGGCAATAATTGCTAGTGTTTCTAAAGCTGATTGTCCTAAAAGATTACTATTTTCATCTAATACTAACTGTTTGTAAAAATCTTTGTGTTCACTTTTAGTTGTAAGTTTATAAGTATTACCTAAATATTGAATATCAATACCATGTTTACTACTACTATAGACTTCTTTTAAATCATCAATTAATTTTAAAACTTCTTCTTGTTTTAATTCTAATACTTCTTCTAATTTAGCTAAAGTAATTCCATCACTTCCTGATACAAATAATAAGCCTTCTAAAATTCCTTGTTTATCCATAATTACTCCTTTGCCAATAAATATATTTCTTTAAAATTATTACTTTGTTCAAGTTTAATCTCTTGTTTTTTTGCTAACTCAAGAATAGCTAAAAATGTAACAATTATATAGTCCTTTTGAAAACTTGTAAATAAATCATGAAAAGTAATTTTTCGCTTTTGGTTAATGATTTTTCTTATTTCTTCACTGCGTTTATGTACACTGTATTCTTTAGATGTTATTTTAGTATTGAGTGGCTGTTCTAATTCTTTACGTTCTAAAAAATTAGATAACGCTTGCATTAAATTAGTTAAAGTTAAATCTTCTAAATTAAGTTCTTCATCTATATAATTAGTCATATCATAAGGTAATCTTGTATGAAGCATATGTCTTTCTTCTTGCATTTTTGAAAATACAGAAGTCTTGTTTTTATATTTTTCATATTCCAATAAGCGATTAATAAGTTGTATTCTTGGATCTTCTTCAAATTCATCATTTTCCTTTTTAGGATTTGGAAGTAAAATTTGTGATTTCATTTCAATTAACTCAGCAGCCAGCACTAAATATTCACTGGCAATATTGAGATTTAAATTTTCCATCGCATTAATATAATCTAAATATTGTTTTGTAATTTCTTCAATATTAATATCAACTATAGATATATCACTTTGTTTAATTAAATGCAAAAGCAAATCTAAAGGGCCTTCAAAATTATCAATAAGAACTTTATACTTCATCTAATCACCTATGTTTATTATTATAACATTTATTAAATAAATTGAAAATAAAAATTAATGGAATATTTTTGGCATGAAGTGACTATTATAATCTTAGGAGGAATTTTATGCTTATACCTAGTGTTATTGAAAAAAGTAGTAATGGAGAACGCGTTTATGATTTATACTCAAGACTATTAAAAGACCGAATCATTTTAATAAGCGGCGAAATTAACGATCAAAATGCCAATATAGTTGTAGGTGAATTATTATATTTGGATTCCCTTAATCATGATGACATAAATATTTATATTAATTCCCCTGGAGGAAGTGTTACAGCTGGGATGGCTATTTATGACACAATGAATATGGTAAAAAGCAAAGTTGCGACTATTTGCGTTGGGATGGCAGCGAGCATGGCAGCTTTTCTACTAAGTAGTGGATATAAAGGTAAGAGGTATATTTTACCAAATGGTGAGGTTATGATTCATCAACCATTAGGTGGTGCGGAAGGACAAGCAACTGATATCAAAATAGCAGCTGAACGTATTTTAAAATTACGTGATAAATTAAATAATATATTATCTAAAAACACTGGTCAGCCTTTAAAACAAATAATAAAAGATACTGATCGTGATAATTTTATGGATAGCAAACAAGCTTTAGAATATGGAATTGTGGATGCTATATTAGATCCAGAAAATAAATAATTCAAGTAAAAAAAACACCTTTTTTGGTGTTTATTTTTTCTTTCTTACTTTAAATAAATTACGGAAAGGATGTTTCTTTTTCTCATCTTCCTGTTTTTTAATTATTAAAACTTTAGTAATAGCATAAATACCCATTAAGATAAAAATTATTGGCATTATTACTAATAGCGGACTATAAATCCAAATAATACTTGGAATATATGATTTTACTAGCATACCTGATACTATATAAAATAAAATACCACAAACAACAACTAAAATTGCTTTTAACAAAGCATTTTTATCATCTTTTTGACTATCGGAATCTATCATATATAATGCTAGTGGAATTACTAACATCATCGCTCCAATAACAAGTAAGAAAACATTTTCGTTAAATGTGTTAACAATAGCTAAACTAGGATTATCAGGATTAACATATATAACACGCTCTGTGCCTGTTTCAGTTTCTTCTAAAATAGCATAATCAGATTGTACTGTATATGTCTGATCTTTATATGTATAAGCATAAGTAGTTATATATAAGCCATCACTATTTTCCATATTGGAAATAGCAGTTCCAGTTATTTTATCATAACGATTTTTAATATCCATATCATTAATTATCGCAACTAAGCCTATAATTATAAATACAATCCCAAATACAGCTAATAAACCAAATAGCATTCGTGAAATAAATAATCTAACTTCTAAGTTATTAAGTGAAAAAGTCTTCTTTGTATTTTCCATAAAGCACCCCTATTCTCTAATATTATTATAGAGGATTTTTTTTAAAATTACAATATCTTTTTTTAATTAAAAAAAGCATCATATGATGCTTATGATTAAAAGTTTTTAGCGTTTATAGATTGCATACCAAGATTTACTAATCTTTTTGTCATTTCGCCACCAACTGTTCCATTAGCTCTACTTGTTGTATCTGGTCCTAATGTAACACCTAGTTCACGTGCGATTTCGTATTTCATTGTATCTAAAACTTGTTTAGATCCAGCAACGTTTAATTTGTTATTCATACATCTCACCACCTTATTTATATTATTGGCACAATTAAAATTATTATTAGTGGTAATTAGTACCAAAAAAAGATGGATAACCATCTTTATTTTGATTGATAATGAGTTCCACCTAAGTTTTGTTCACCCATTTTAACTAAACGTTTAGTGATTTCACCACCAACACGTCCGTTTGCTTTGCTTGTAGCATCAGGTCCCATTTTAACTCCTAATTCATTAGCAATTTCATATTTCATTTGTTCGATAGCTTGTTTTGCACCGTTTACAACGAATTTGTTGTTTTCCATTGTTTTCACCTCCGTACATTTATAGCATGTCCGAAAGTTTTTAATTAATACTGGAAAATTATAGTAATTCACTAAATTTATCAGGTTCTAATTTTTTAATTGTTTCGATATTAGAAACACATTCTTCAATTAATTTTTCATAATCAAATGTTTGTTCCATCTCTTCACAACGTTTTAAATTGGGATTAATAATAGGATGATCTGGTAAAAAGATTGTACAACAATCTTCAAAAGGCAAAATACTTGTTTCATACGTTCCAATTTTTTTCGCTATGTCAATTATTTCTAGCTTATCTAAACACGCAACAGGTCTAATTATAGGATAATTGGTTACACTATTAATAGCAATCATACTTGTTAAAGTTTGACTTGCTACTTGACCTATTGATTCACCATTAATAATAACTTTACAATTATTTTTTTTGGCAACTATTGTAGCTATTCTATACATCATGCGACGCATAATTGTAATGATATAACTAGGGTCAACATTTTTATATATTTCTTCTTGAAGACGAGTAAAAGGGACAATGTGAACTTTGATATTGCCTGAATATTTATTTATTGTATCAGCAAGTTTTAAAACTTTATTTTTAGCCTCTATACTAGTATGAGGTGGTGATTCAAAATATAGACATTCTAAATCCACCCCACGTTTTAAAGCTAAATAACCTGAAACAGGTGAATCAATACCACCACTTAACATTAAAAGCCCTTTTCCTTGTATTCCTACTGGATATCCTCCTAAGCCTTTTATTTCATCTGTATAAACATAAGTATAGTCTTTGTGAATTTCTACAAACACTATCAATTCAGGATTATGGACATCGACTTTAGATATAAAATTTTTAAGAATAAAACCACCTAAATGTCGTGATACTTCCATGCTTGTTTGTGGAAATTGCTTATAACTACGCTTGGTTTCAACTTTAAATGTTTTAAATTCTTTTTCTTTTAGTATATTCATAATTAACTGTTTTATGCTTGCTATATCAGTTTCCGTTTTATGACAAATAACTATACTATGGATTCCAAAAATGGTCTTTAATTGTTCAACTAACAAAATAGGATTACTAGTTTTGATATACATGCGATCATACATGTCACAAATTTCGGTAATATTATTGCCTCCTAATTTAAGAATATTGTTTTTTAAAGTTTTGATAAATGTTTTGCGGTTTTTCTTTTTAGTTGTCAATTCGCCATATTTAATTAAAATTAATTTATCCATATTTTCTCCTCCAAACTAGGATATTATACCATAATTTGAAAAAAAGTAATACGTCGTATTACTTTTGTTCTTGATATAATCTTGTTAATTTATCGTATATACCTGGTTCTAGACGATTTAAAACATTTATCGTTAATTCTAAAGACTTAGTATATTCGCCACGATTAAATAATACTTCAGAAGAATTTAGATGTTTATCAATCTCCTCATAACTAGAACGATAACGATTACCATAGACAATAGCCATTTCAGAAAAACGAGCAGTTTTAATTAAGTCTTTAGTTCGACTATATAGTTTTAAGACTAAATCACGAGCTGTATCAACACGGGTATTTAAAACACTAATAGTAATTGGTTTTTTGTCTAATTCTTTAACTATTTCTTTTATTGCTTCGTTAGCTTCATTAAGTTCAACATAATAAGTCTGAGGAATTACAGGGAAATTATACTCCCGTATTTTATGTTTTGCATCTTTTAAAATACTTTTAATTTCTTCAAGTTGTTGACGAGCACGAACTTCATCTTCTTTCATTGAACCAATAACATTTAAAGAAGTATCTAATTTATCTTCTAAAAGAATTAAACGATTAACTAATAACTCAATTTCTTTTGTCAATTTAGAAAATGCAAAAGTATTATTACCAGTATGATCAATTAGAGTTTTATAATCATCACTCAGTATTTGCATCTGAGTGTTTACTTCGTTTAATAACTGCATATCATCAGGTGATAAATTATAAACTGTTTTAATGTCATCGATTTGTTTAAAAATATCTTTCAAAAGATTTTGCATTTTTTCTAATCTTATTTTGAATGCTGAACTTGCATCTTCATAAGCTTTTCGTTCATTTTTTTCTTTTTCAAAATCATTGAATAGGCCATCAAAATATTCTAATAGTATTTTAAGTTCAAATAAACTATCTTCAAGATTTAGAACCTTTGCGCGATCTTTTATATCACTAATTTTTTTATTAGCTTCATTGATATTGTACTCTACATTTAAATAATCTAGTGGATAACCTGATTTAAGCATTGCTGAATAAGTTTCACTTGCTTCTTTGATTCTTTTTGGCAAAATACTATCTGCCATCAAAATAATAACTGGTACTTCTTCAACAACAACAGTCATATGCTTTAACATCTCATCAATTGCTTTAATAATAGCCGTAACTTCTGTATATTCATTATTTTCCATTACACGTTCGAAGTCTTCAAAACGTTTAGCGATGTTTTCAAATTGAAGATTAACAGAATTGGCAACATCACCATATTCACTTTTAGAATCATTATATTTTTGATATAATTCACGATAATTAGCCTTTAATTTAGTTATAATTGCTCTATTGCGTTCTTCGCTAGTTGTTATTTCTTTTATTTCATCTAAAAGTTCATCAGTACTTTGTCTTACCTTATATAATTGCATTTCTAATTTAGCAATCTTATATAAAGCATTTTTGTAATCCATTTTTGAAACAGAATAATCAGCATCTAAAAGCATATCTGTTATTTTTGGTATTTCTGTGTTTTTTATTTCATTTAGACGATTTTTCCAGTCATTATATAAAATCTCTATTTTTTCATTTTTTAGAAAAGCTTCTATTTTAGATAATTCAGGCATGATAGGAGCACTATCAATTTTATTTTTTTCAATTTCCAATTGTTCAAGACGTTTTTTAATTTTTTTATTTTTATGTCCTTGAATTATATTCAATACAGCAACAATTAAGATGGCAGCCAGTAAAAATAATGTCGTCATTACAAGTATTATTTTATTCATTAATGTCACCTCGTATTTTAATTTTATCACATATTTAGACAAATATCTCTAGTTTTTTTAAATTAGTACGTTTTTTTAATGATGTTTTTTATTTTTGTGTTGACTTTATAAGGGTTAGCATATATAATTAATAGTGCGAATGTGAAGCAGCGTTATTCGAATTTAATAACGTGTTTGTTACCGCAAGGGATATTAGTAACTTAAAACTAGGCTGCGAAGCGAAGATACTTAAACAAACACCCTATTATTTGACGAGTAACCTCAATCGTATTTGTAATATATGAAGGAGGTAAAATATGGCAAGATATACTGGACCACAATATCGTAAAGCTAGAAGATTAAACTTCTCTACAAGTGAAACTGGTAAAGAATTAGCTCGTAAACCTTTTGCTCCAGGTGCACACGGAAAAGATCGTGGAAAGAAATTATCTAACTATGGTATTCAATTACAAGAAAAACAAAAAGTTAGATTTATGTATGGTTTAAATGAAAAACAATTCCACAAAACTTTCGTTGAAGCTGGTAAATTAAAAGGTGTACATGGTGAAGATTTATTAAAATTACTTGAAAGTCGTCTAGATAATTTAGTTTATCGTTTAGGATTTGCGACTACACGTAATGGTGCTAGACAATTAGTTAATCATGGACATATTACTGTTAATGGTAAAAAAGTTAATATTCCATCTTATCGTTGTAAACCAGGTGATGTAATCGCTGTTAAAGAAAGTTCTAAAGAACATCCAGCTATTCTAGCAGCTTTAGAAGCTAAAAATAAACGTGTTGAATTTGTTACTTATGATGATGCTAATAAAGCTGGTACTTATGTTAGATATCCTGAACGTGGTGAATTAAATCCAGAAATTAATGAATCATTAATCGTTGAATTCTACAATAGATAATAAGAAAAGATTTCCCAAGGAAATCTTTTTTTTAATCAAACTTACCTAAATAGTATTTTTTCTTACCACGACGAACGATAACTACTTTATTTTCAATCGCATCTTTTTTTCTAACAACATATTCTACATCCGTTATTTTATCACCATTAACTGTAATCGAACCCGTACTTACAAATTCACGAGCTTCTCTTTTAGAAGAACATATTTGATTATTAACTAAAAAATCAATAATATTTTCTTCGGTACTAATAGAAAAGTTAGGAACATCTTTAAATCCTTCTTCTATTTCTGTTAAATCAAGTTTTTTAATATCACCACTAAATAAGACTTCACTTATTTTAACAGCTTTATGATATTCTGAAATACCATGTAGATCAGTAATAATTTCGCGTGCTAAAGCTTTATGGGCTTCTCTTAACTCAGGATGTTCGCTGTTTTGTTTTTCTAATGTTTCAATTTCATCTTTTGATAAAAAGGTTAATTTCTTTAAATATTCAATAATCATAGAATCTTCTAGATTAAGCAAATATTGATATAACTCATAACTAGAAGTTTTATTTTTATCAAGCCATAGTGCATTACCTTCTGTTTTACCAAATTTAACACCATTGGAATCAGTTACTAATGGCATAACCATTCCATAAACTGTTTTACCTAGTTTCTTTTTTACTAATTCAATTCCAGAAGTAATATTTCCCCATTGATCAGAACCTGCTACTTGTAAAGTACAATTTCTAGTTTCATATAAATGCATAAAATCTAAAGCTTGTAAAATCATATATGAAAACTCAGCATAAGTAATACCACTTTCTAAGCGTGATTTTACTTTATCTTTAGCAAGCATATAGTTGATATTAAAATACTTTCCGTAATCTCTTAAAAAATCAATAACATTAATATCTTTTGTCCAATCAAAATTATTGACAACTTCAAAGCCAAATATTTTTTCTGCTTGGGCTTTTAATCCTTGAAAATTGTGTTCTACTTCTTCTTTAGAAATCATCGGTCTTTCAGAAGTAGGTTTTGGATCACCTATTAAACCAGTTGCTCCTCCTACTAATAATATCGGATGATGTCCAGCACGAGCTAGTCTTTTCGAAATTAAAAATGATGAATAATGTCCGATATGCATAGAATCAGCAGTAGGATCAGTACCAATGTAAAAAGTTAATCCTCCTTTATTTAATTTTTCAATCAGTTCTGGATCACTAATATCTTGAACTAAACCACGCCATGTAAGTTCTTCAAACAATGTCATATAATCTCCTCCTTATAAATAAAAAACGTCACTATAAGCTAAGGGCGAAAACCGCGGTACCACCTTAATTTATCGTGACGATATCTTTTCCTTTTAACGCAAGTAACGTTTGAACTCCAACTATGTAATTTCCATATCAATCTTGATTAGTTTGCATCAACCACTAACTTTCTAATTACCAATTGATATTTTAAATAGTCTTCCGCATTCAATAACAAGTATAGTTTAACATATCCCTAGTTTTTAGTCAATTATTTTTCTTCGTGTAATTCTTCGATGATATTTTCGATTTTCTTACCATAGGCAATTGATTCATCATACACAAACTCCAACTCAGGAATATATCTGATATCTACCCGATCATGTAACATGCTACGAATAAAACCTTTTGCACTTTTTAAGGCTTTTAAAGTAGTTTCTTTTTTTGTATCATCTAATACAGTAAAATAAACTTTTGCATAACTTAAATCATTGGTAACTTTCACATCAGTAATTGTTACAAAGTTGATATCTTTATTTTTTACTTCAGTAGCGATAATATAACTTATTTCGCTAATTAACATATCGCCTATTCTTTCTGTTTTAATACTCATGGATTTCACCTCTAATATTAGTATACCATGAATATATTTATTTTACTAATAATTGTTCTAATTCTTTACATCTTTCTTTATCCATTTGAGGAGTATTTTCTAATGGATAAGGTATTCCTAATTTACGATATTTAGATATCGCCATATTGTGATATGGAAGCAATTCTACTTTTTCAATATTTTTTAGTTTACGAATAAATTCTTTTAATTCTAAAATATATTCTTCTGTATCATTAATTCCTGGCACTATAACTTGGCGAAGCCACATCGGTATATTTCTTTTTTGACATTTATCTAAAAATACTAATGAATCTTTAATATCGTGTTTTACTAATTGTTGATACTTATCTTGTTCTAAAGCTTTAATATCAAAGATAACTAAATCAATGTAATCTAATAGTTCATCATAATCATATCCTACACCAGCAGTATCTAGGGCAATATGAATATGGTCTTTTTTTAATTCTTTACATACTTCTAGTAAAAATTTTGATTGTAACAGTGGTTCGCCACCAGAAAAAGTAACGCCTCCATTATTTTTAAAATATGGTTGATAACGTTTTATTTTACTAACTAGTTCAGAGACACTCATATTATTTTTTTTCATATTTAACATCTCAGGATTATGGCAGTATAAACAACGCAATTGACAGCCATTTAAGAAAACAACAACTCTAATACCTGGACCATCTAAAAGGCCAAGGGTTTCA
Source organism: uncultured Bacilli bacterium (assembly GCA_944368875.1). Taxonomy (GTDB): domain Bacteria; phylum Bacillota_I; class Bacilli_A; order RF39; family UBA660; genus CALVXF01. The sequence continues at coordinate 17,882 of CALVXF010000022.1, read as the reverse complement.
ATTGAATTAATACTTCCTTGCATTACATTTTACCATGGAAAGTACGAGCAATAACTTCTTCTTGTTGTTTTCTAGTTAAACGATTAAAACGAACAGCATAGCCAGAGACACGAATTGTTAGTAATGGATATTTTTCAGGGTTATTCATAGCATCGATTAATGTTTCACGAGTTAAAACATTGACATTTAGATGATGAGCTCCTTGTACAAAGTATCCGTCTAAAAGATTAACTAAATTATTAACTCTTGAAGTATCATCTTTACCTAGAGCATCAGGAATAATTGAGAAAGTATTAGAAATACCATCTTGACAACAATCTTTATATTTTAATTTAGCAACCGAGTTTAGACTAGCTAAAGCTCCACTCAAATCTCTTTCATGCATTGGATTAGCCCCGGGTGCGAAAGGAACACCAGCTTTTCTTCCATCAGGAGTAGATCCTGTCTTAGAACCATAGACCACATTTGAAGTAATTGTTAAAACAGATAAAGTATGTTTAGCTTGACGATAAAGTGGATGTTTGCATAATTCACTATAGAATTTATCTAATAATTCTACGGCAATACTATCAACACGATCATCATCATTACCATATTTTGGATAATCACCTTCGATTTCAAAATCAATAGCGATTCCTTCTTCATTACGAATTGGTTTTACTTTAGCGTATTTGATTGCTGATAGAGAATCAACAGCAACAGATAAGCCTGCTACCCCAAAAGCCATAAGACGGCGAATATGCGTATCATGTAGCGCTAATTGGCTTGCTTCATAAGCATATTTATCATGCATATAATGAATGATATTCATAGCATCAACATAAATACTTGCTACTTTTTCTAGCATTTGATAATAACTATTTTTAACTTTATCATAATCTAGAATTTCATCTTTCATGATATCAAAACCATCGATAACATGATCACCTTTAATTTCATCAATACCCCCGTTAATAGCATAAAGTAAAGCTTTAGCAAGATTACAACGAGCTCCAAAAAATTGCATATCACGGCCTACACGCATGGCAGAAACACAACATGCGATAGCATAATCATCACCATAAAGAGGACGCATAACATCATCGTTTTCATATTGAATAGAATCTGTTGCGATACTCATTTTGGCACAGTATTTTTTGAAGTTTTCTGGTAAATTTTGACTCCATAAGACTGTCATATTTGGTTCTGGTGCAGAATCAAGATTAGTTAAAGTATGAAGAAAACGGAAAGAGTTTTTAGTTACTAAAGATTTACCATCTTCTGTCATACCACCAATTGCTTCTGTTACCCAGGTTGGATCACCTGAGAATAATTCATCATATTCTGGTGTTCGCAAGTGACGAGCCATACGTAATTTAATAACAAATTGATCAATTAATTCTTGAGCTTCTTGTTCTGTTATTTTTCCTTCTTCTAAATCTCTTTCGATATAGATATCTAAGAAAGTTGAAGTTCTCCCTAAACTCATAGCCGCACCATTGTTTTCTTTAATGGCTGCCAAATAACCAAAATATAGCCATTGGACAGCTTCACGAGCATCTTTGGCTGGTTTAGATATATCATAGCCATAGCGAAGTGCCATTTTTTTAATTTTTTCTAAAGCACGATATTGTTCTGACATCTCTTCACGTAAACGAATAGTGTCTTCATCCATACAAGCAACTGGTTGATCCCATTCTTTTTTCTTTTCAGCCATCAAGAAATCTATCCCGTATAGAGCAACACGACGATAATCCCCAATAATACGACCACGACCATAAGCATCAGGTAAGCCTGTAATCAAACCTACATGACGAGCTTTTCTTATTTGGTCTGTGTAGACATCAAAAACCCCTTGATTATGTGTTTTACGATATTCATTAAATTTACTATCAATATCTTTATTTAATTCATAGCCATATGCTTTTAATGAAGCATAAACCATTCTAATACCACCATAAGGATTTACAATTCTTTTTAAAGGTGCATCAGTTTGAAGCCCAACAATTACTTCATTATCTTTATCAATATATCCCGGTTCATAATTATCAATACCCGATATATGATCTACATCGATATCTAAAACACCTTTTTTTAATTCTTCTTTTAATAAATCTAGACATTTTGCCCAAACACGATTAGTCTTTTCAGTTGTTTTAGTTAAAAAAGAATCATCTCCCGTATATTCTTTATAATTATGCATAATAAAATCGCGAACATCGACTTCACTACACCATTTTCCTTCTTTAAAATTTTTCCATTCTGTCATCTTATTTCCTCCTATCGTTACCACTAATTATAGCATATTCCTTATCAAAAAAGTGTTGCATGTGCAACACTTTACATATATCTGTTATTTAACTTCAACCATCTCATAGGCTTCGATTATATCGCCTACTTTGATATCTGCAAAATTTTCAATTGTAATACCACATTCAAGACCTTTTTTAACTTCTTTAACAGCATCTTTTTCGCGTTGTAATGAACCTATATTACCATCATATACAACTACACCTTCACGAATTAAACGTGCTTTAGCATTATTTTTAATAATACCATTAGTAACATAAGAACCAGCGATTACACCAACTTTAGAAAATTTAAATAATTGACGAACTTCAGCTTCTCCAATTACTTTTTCTTCATAAACGGGATCTAACATACCTCTCATCGCTTGTTCCATTTCTTCAACAGCTTTATAAATAATATTATATGGTCTTATTTCCACACCATCTTCTTTGGCGCGTTCTTTAATTGTGTTATTTGGTCGAATGTTAAAAGCAATAATAATAGCATTAGAAGCTTTTGCTAAAACGATATCGCTTTCCGTAATTGCTCCAACACTACTACGAATAACTTTGACTTTAACCCCTTCAACTTCGATTTTTTCTAAAGCATTTTTAACAGCTTCACTAGAACCATTGACATCTGCTTTAACAATTACATTGATTTCTTTTACGCCTTCTTGAATTTTACTGAATAAAGCATCTAAGGTGACAATTCCAACCCCTGCATTTTCTTTTAGACGAGCTTGGGTTTTTCTTGTCTCACCAATACTACGTGCTTCTTTTTCGGTTTCAAAAGCCATAAATTTATCACCAGCAATTGGAACATCGTTGATACCTGTAATTTCAACCGGAAGAGATGGTTTAGCTTCCATAATCTCTTCGCCTTTATCATTACGCATTGTTCGAACTTTACCATAGGAATGTCCTATAACGATAGGGTCTCCTAAACGAAGTGTTCCGTTTTGGATTAGAATTGTAGTTACTGGTCCTAAATGCTTATCTAGTCTAGCTTCAACAACAGTTCCCATTGCATAACGTTTAGGATTTGCTTTTAGTTCTTGCATTGAAGCAACAAGTAGGATATTTTCTAATAATTCATTAATTCCTTCACCTGTTTGAGCTACAATTTTATTATATAAAGTGTCTCCACCCCACTCTTCAGGAGTAAGACCCATTTCTGATAAATCAGCCATAATGCGTTCTGGATTAGCTCCAGGTTTATCCATTTTGTTAATAGCTACAATGATTGGTACACCAGCTGCTTTGGCATGATCAACAGCTTCCATTGTCTGTGGCATAACCCCATCATCAGCTGCAACTATAATAATAACGATATCTGTTATTTGAGCACCACGAGCACGCATCTCAGTAAAAGCTGCATGACCTGGGGTATCAATAAAAGTAATAGGTGAATCATTATAAATGACTTGATAAGCACTAATTGCTTGAGTAATTCCACCTGCTTCTGTTGATACAACATTAGTTTTACGAATAGTATCTAGAAGGGTTGTTTTACCATGATCGACATGACCCATAATTGTAACAACTGGAGGTCTAGAAACTAAATCTTCAGGATTATCAATTACTTCATATTCCTCAAAATTAGTAACATCTGCTTTTTCTTTGCGTTTTAATTCTTTGTTATAATCTAAGCAAATAAGTTCAGCATTTTCTAGCGAAATAGTATTGTTTATGTTAGACATAACTCCTAACATAAATAACTTTTTAATGACTTCAGCTGGAGAAACATTTAATTCTTTAGCAAAATCACCTATTGTCATACCTTCACTATATAAAACGATATTATCTTGTTTGGTAGTATTTGATTGTAATTTAGTTTTGTTTTTATACATTTCTTTTTTACGATTAGCCAAATCTTTTTTATTACTAGAAATGTTTTTCTTTTTATTAGAATTATTAGTCTTATATTTTTCTTTAACATTTTCCTCTTTGGAAATATTTTCCTCAAAAAGAGCAATTTCTTCTTCAATAACTTCTTCTAAATTGTTACCTGATGATATTGCACTATCAAGTTCTGTAATCATATAATCATCTAATAAATCATCTACATCTTTTACATCAAAGCCTAAAGATATAGCTAGTTTCAATATTTCTTCAGGTGTTTTTGAAACATCTAAAGCGTATTCAGAAACTGACATCATAAGATCACCTCTTTCTTATTTTAATAATTCTTCATATATTGCATCTGGAACTTTCATCTCTAGATGACGATCTAAAATTTTTGTCTTTTGGGCTTTTAAAATAACATCACGATCGTTTTTTAAATAAGCTCCACGTCCATTAGCTTTACCCGTTAAATCAATAATAATTTGATTATCAGGTGTGCGAACTACTCTAATTAGTTCTCCTTTAGGAAATTTCTCACGTGTTACGACACACGTACGCATAGGAATTTTTTTCATACCTCACCTACATTCTAATATTAATACCTGCTTCACTTGCTTGAGCTTGGGTTTTAACATCGATTTTATAGTGAGTTAAACGTGAGGCTAAACGAACATTAAGCCCTTTTTTACCAATTGCTAAAGATAGGTTTTCATCATTAACAATAGCCATAGCTTCATTTTTATTTTCATCAAGCACCAAAATAGTTAAATCTTTAGCTGGCGATAAAGCATTAGCGATATACTTAGCAGGATCTTTATCATAAGGAATAACATCAATTTTTTCACGACCTAATTCTTTTAATATATTAGCAATACGCATTCCTTTTTCGCCAATACAAGCTCCAACTGGATCAACATTTGGATTAATTGATTCAACAGCAATCTTACTTCTATTACCTGCTTCACGAGCTACACCATGAACTAAAATAGTTCCTTCATTAATTTCCGGTATTTCAAGTTCAAATAAACGTTTAACAAAACCATAATGTTTACGGCTAAGTAGAATAAGCGAACCTTTGCTGTTATTATCAACCTTGGTAACATATACTTTAATACTTGAACCCATCTTGATTGTCTCACCTGGAATAATTTCACTTTTTGGTAAAATTCCTTGCGTTCTACCTAAATCAATGTAATAGTTTTTTTCATCTTCCATAGCAACATTACCAATTAGCATTTCATCTTGTTTATCACCAAATTCTTCAACAATGACATTGCGTTCTGCTTCTCTAATTTTTTGAACAACAACTTGTTTAGCCGTAGAAGCCGCAACACGACCAAAATCACGAGGTGTTACTTCTTCTTCAATTGTTTCACCAATTTCGATATTAGGAGCAATCTTGCGTGCTTGTTCTAAAGTTAAATGCATACGTGGATCAAACATGATTTCTTTCATATCTTCAAAATCTTCGTTATCTAGTTCATCTTCATGTTCACTATAGTAAGCTTCTATTTCATCGTAATTAATACATCCATATTCATCGGGATCTTTAACAACTGTTTTATAAGAAAATACTTTTATCTCACCGGTTTCTTTATTAATATCTACACGAGCATTAGGAATAGCATAATTTTTCTTATAAGCAGAAGTAAGCGCTAACTCCATCGCATCATAAATAATATCTTCACTTATGCCTTTTTCTTTACATAAAAGATTTACCGCATTTTTAAACTCTTTAGGATTCATTCCTTTTTCTTCGACAATTTCTTTTTTCTTTCTTGCCATTTTAAAAACTTCCTTTCTCTTTAGAACATACGTCTAACATATAATTTTCTTGTAGACAATCTAGTTGATCAATTATGGGATTGATTAATTCACTTACTTTAACACAATCATCCAAATTAATAAAACCTTCTTTATCAATAACAATACGTAAAAAATAAATACTTCCTTCTTTTACATATGTCACTTCATCTAAAATATAACCATTTTCAATTATTACTGATTCGATTGCTTGTTTTACAATTTTTTCAATTTCCATAAATCAACACCTCAATTAAAATTAAAAGTGGGATTTTAAGCCCACTGTTCTGTTACGTGTATATTATAACACATATTTTTATTTTTTCTATACTTTTTTATTATATTTCTTATTTTTTTGGTATAATTATTTATAGGATATGGAGGTTATTATGAAAAACAATCACATTTCAGAAGAAAAAAGATATCGTTTTAAAGACGTAATTACAGGCTTAAGTGCAATTATCTTCTATTTGATAATGTTGCTTAGTCAATTAATACCACTACAACTCATGAATATTGATATTGATAATATGGATTTGAACTTAAAAATCATCTATCTACTAGGCTATGAAGCTTTTACTTTAGTTGTCATGGTTTTTATTTTTCATGAACCATTGAAAAAAATGTGGCAAGATTTTAAGAAAAATCATCGCACTTATTTCAACAAATACTTCCCTTTATGGTTTGTTTTACTTGGTCTAATGATGATTTCTAATCTAATTGTAAGTTCTATTGTTGGAACAGATATATCGGCTAATGAAGAAGCAATTAATACAATTTTTGAAGTTTCCCCTATTTATATATATTTATCAGCTGTGATATATGCTCCTATTGTTGAAGAGTTAACATTTCGTTTAGCTATTCGTAAATTATTTAAAAATGACTATTTATTTATTATAGTATCTGGTTTATTGTTTGGTTTAATCCATGTTATTGGTAGTTCTACTCTTTTAGAGTATTTATATATTATTCCTTATTCAATACCTGGTTTTATCTTTGCTTATATTTTAGTAAAATCAAAAAATATTTATAATACGATAGGTCTTCATTTTGTTCACAATGGTGTTATGATGGCCTTACAAGTACTTGTAACTATATTAATGTAGGTGACGGATGAAAGATAAAAAATGGTTTAAATTTGTTAAAATTCTTTTAGTAATTATGACCTTTTTAATTATTCTTTTAATCTATAGTAACCAGGTTGCTACACATGGTTTAACAACTAAGGAATATGTTATAAAAGATAGTAACATCAATGATTTCCATGGCTTAAAAATAGTTCATATAAGTGATCTACACTATGGCAAATCAACATTTGAAAGAGACTTAGAAGATCTATTAACGGAAGTCCAACGTATCAAACCCGATTTAATCTTTTTTACGGGTGATCTTATTGATGATGATACAACTATTGATAGTGAAACGATTGAAACAATTACTTATTATTTTGAAGAAATGCAAGCAACTTATGGCAAATACGCAATTAAAGGAAATCATGATTACAATGTAAATGAGTATTCTATTATTATGGATAATGCTGGTTTTAATCTATTAGATGAAAAATATGACACTATTTATAGTAAAAATAATGAAACAATTTTTATCGCTGGTTTAAGTACTAATTTACATGGAACAATTAGTGCTAAAGATAAATTAGAACCAATCATATCATATCTAAATAGTCTTGAAACAAAACCAAACTATACAATTTTACTAATGCATGAACCAGATTATATAGATGAAGTTACATATAGTTTCAATTTAGCTTTAGCGGGACATTCTCATGATGGACAAATACGCTTACCACTAATTGGGGCTTTAGTATTACCAAATGGAGCGAAAAAATATTATGATAATTATTATAAAGTTAATGAAACTGATCTATATATATCAAGTGGTATAGGTACAAGTGATATTGCGCTACGTTTATTTAATAGACCTAGTATTAATCTTTATAGATTAATAAAACGATAAGTATGACTTATCGTTTTATTCTTGTAATTGTTTTAAAAATTCTTCTTCTTTGACAATCGATATTCCTAATTCTAAAGCTTTATCGTATTTACTGCCAGGATTATCTCCTACGATAACCGCACTTGTTTTACTACTAACTGATGAACTAACATTCCCACCACATTTCTCAATAAAAGCTTTGGCCTCTTCTCTCGTAATACTATTTAAAGTCCCTGTTAATACAAAAGTCTTACCATTAAAAAATGGATTGGCAACTACTTCGGTTCCTTTATAAGTCATATTTAAACCAAGTTTTTTTAGATTTGTTATTAGATCTACTTTAGTAGTATCAGAAAAATAATCATGCACACTTTGGGCAATAACTTCGCCAATATCTTTAGTACTAGCTAAATCTTCAACCGAAGCTTTCATTAGATTATCGATATTTATGTATTTTTGAGCTAAAATTTTGGCTGTTTTACTGCCGACATGACGAATACCTAAAGCAAATAATAAATTTTCTAAAGAATTGTTTTTACTATTTTCTATTTCCTGTAGTAAATTATTAATACTTCTTTCGCCAAAACCTTCTAATTCCATTAATTCTTCTTTTTGCGTGTGTAATTTATAAAAATCAGTGAAATCTTTTAAGTAACCCATATTATAAAAATCTTCAATAATGCGGTCGCCAAAACCTTCAATATTCATGGCTTTACGAGACACGAAATGGCATAAAGCTTCGACTTTTCGCGCATCACAATGAGGATTTAAACAATAGTAAATTGCTTCATTTTCTTTTCTGATAAGTGGTTGATTACAAATTGGGCACACTTTAATCATCGAAAAATCTTTTTCTAAACCTGTTCTTCTTTCTTTAATTGCTTTAGTAACTTCAGGTATGACATCACCTGCTTTTTTGATGGCCACGATATCACCAATTTTAAGATCTTTTTCTTTTACATAATCTTCATTGTGCAAAGTAGTTCGTGAAATAACTGATCCCATTAAACGAACTGGTTCTAATACTGCATTTGGTGTCACTTGACCTGTACGACCAACACTAAAAACAATGTCTTTTAATTTAGTTAAAACTTCCATAGCAGGAAACTTATAAGCTGTAGCCCATTTCGGATATTTGACAGTTGAGCCTAAAACAATTTGTTTATCTAAATCATTTAACTTAATAACAATACCATCAATTTCATATGGTAAAGCATCACGTTTTTCAGTCCAATTATTAATGTAAGATAATAGCTCATTCAAATTATTGACAATACTAATATTGGGATTTACTTTAAAACCTAATTTTTTCATATAAGAAAGAGCTTCCCAATGCGTATGAATTCCCATTTCTAAAGCATTAGGTAAATGATAAAGAAAACAATCAAGATTACGCGAAGCAGCTATTTTACTATCGAGTTGACGAACACTACCAGCTGCCGCATTTCGTGGATTGGCAAAAACATCCAAACCTTGACGTTCACGTTCAGCATTTAATAGCGAAAAAGCATTTTTACTCATATATATTTCACCGCGTACCTCAAGGTCAATTTTTTCTGGTAACTCCAAAGGAATTGTCTTAATTGTTTTGACATTGTGAGTAATATCTTCCCCTGTAACACCATCACCACGCGTTGCAGCTTTAATTAAAATACCTTTTTCATAAATAAGTGAAACACTCAATCCATCAATTTTTAATTCACAGACATACTGTGGTTTTATACCTTCTTTTTTAATGCGTTCATCAAAACTAACAATTTCTTCTTCATTAAAAACATTACTTAAACTTAACATTGGTTTATCATGAACAACTTTATTAAATTCAGCAATTACTTCGCCACCTACTCTATGAGTTGGTGAATTAGGCAAAACTAAATCTGGATGTTTTTCTTCCAAATTAATTAGTTCTTGCATATAGCGATCATATTCTTGATCAGATATACTAGGTTTATCTAAAGTATAGTATTCATATGCTGCTTGATTAATAATTTTAATTAATTCTTGCATTCTTTTTTGTACCATGTTATCACCTAATCATATTATACCATTAAAAAAGCCTTAATGTATAAATTAAGTCTTTTTTATTTAAATAATTATTGATTTTTATTAAGGGCATAATATACAGCTTTAAAAATAAACAAACCTGCTAAAAATAAACCGATCCACAATAATGGATTATTTGCATTATCTAAAATAAAGTCTTTAAAATCATTAGCTAATTCTGTTATTTTATCATATAAATTAAATAAAACCATTTTATCACTAATCCTTTCTTATACTCTTATGACCACTAATAATTTTTCTAACACCATAGGGATGTGGAAAAGCAATCGTCAATAATTGTTTTTCAACACTTACTACTACGCCTTTACCAAAAGTATCATGACTGACCATATCACCAACATTGTAAGTAACACTAGTATCGATATTTTTAAATTGCATACTTGTTTTTGAACTAGCAACTTCATTTTGAAGTTTATCAATATATTCTTCACTTATTTCATTTATAAAACGACTGATAGGATTATAACTATCCATCCCAAATAGAGTTCGGTGATGAGCATTGACAAGCCATAAACGCTTTTTTGCTCGTGTTAAGGCAACATAGAAAAGGCGTCTTTCTTCTTCTAAGCCACTAAGTTCAAACATTGAATTATTGTGTGGAAAAAGACCTTCTTCTAAACCTATAACAAAAACATATTCAAATTCTAATCCCTTAGCAGAATGAACTGTCATAAGTGTAATAACGTCATTATTATTTTTATGTTCTTCAACATCAGAAACAAGACTAATTTCCATTAAAAATTCTTCTAACGATACATATCCTAATTGTTCTTCAAAATTCTTCGTTATCGATTTAAATTCCTCTAAGTTTTCTAGACGAATATCTGCTTCAATAGACTTTTCTTTTTTTAACTCTTCGCGAATCCCTGTTATATCTAATATTTGATCAACTAATTCGGTTAAAGTTACTTTTTCTTTTAACTCCAATAATTTTTCGATTGTTTTTTTAAATTCTAATTCTTTGCCACTTGAAATCGCATCATATAAACTAACTCCTAAATCATTAGCTTTTTGTTGCAGATTCGTAATCGTTTTTAGTCCTATTCCTCTTTTAGGAACATTTATAATTCGCAAAAGATTAAGATCATCATCTGTGTTATAAAGTATTTTTAAATAAGCAATTAAATCTTTAATTTCACGACGATTATAAAAATAAAAACTACCAACTACTTTATAGGGAATATTATCTCTTAATAATGCTTCTTCTATATTTCTAGATTGAGCATTAGTTCGATATAAAACAGCTATATCTTTTTCTTTAACACCTTTAGATAATAAGTCTTTAATTTGCTTATCTACATACAATGCTTCTTCTTTTTCATCACTAGCACGATAATAAGTTATCTTGTCACCTACTTCGTTTTCAGTCCATAATTTTTTATCCTTACGCTCTTTGTTATGTTTAATAACATCATTAGCAGCATTTAAAATATTTTTAGTTGAGCGATAGTTTTCTTCTAACAAAATTACCTCAGCTTTTGGATAGTCTTTTTCAAAATTTAAAATATTGCGGTAATTAGAACCACGAAAACTATAAATAGATTGTGATTCATCCCCAACAACACAAACATTTTGATATTTAGTTCCAAGCATTTTAATCATTTTATATTGTGCTTCATTAGTATCTTGATATTCATCTACTAAAATGTACATAAAACGTTGTTGGTATTTTTTTAAAACATCGATATTATTCTTAAATAGAATAATTGGTTGCATTAATAGATCATCAAAATCTAAAGAATTATTTACTTTTAAACGTTCTTGATAAATGCGGTATACTAAGACAACTTTACTATCAAAATCAGTATTCGCATAATTTTCATATTGCTCAGGTGACAACAATTGATTTTTCGCACCACTAATATGATTTCTAATAGCTTTAGGATTATATTCTTTGATATCAATGTTTAGATCTTTCATAATCTTTTTAATCAAAGTCAAAGTATCATCACTATCTAAAATAGTAAAGTTTTGTTTATAACCCAATAAAGCATAGTTCTCTTTCATAATTGTTAAACCAAAAGAATGAAAAGTTGATATTTGAATATCATATGCAACAGAACCCAACATATTAAAGATTCGCATTTTCATTTCTTTAGCTGCTTTATTAGTAAATGTAATAGCTAAAATATTATAGGGACTTACACCTAATTCTTCAATTAAATAGGCAATTCTAGTAGTTAAAACACGCGTTTTCCCACTACCTGCGCCCGCTAAAACAAGTAATGGTCCTTCTGTTGTGGTAACAGCTTTAAGTTGTTCATTGTTTAAAGTAGTTAAATTCATTCTATCACCACATTAATCATATCATAAATTTCCTAAAAGAGAAATATAATCTTCTTTCTTATGTCAATTGTAATATCTGTAAACGAACGACCAACACATCTTGATTGCTGTTACATATAATATCATGAAAAGGATGTGAAGAATGAAAAAAATTATATATGGTTTGATTCTTTTCTTTTTAATTGTTGCACTTATATTTATTGTTGTTAATAAAAAGAAGAATAATGATTTGCAAAAAATTACTGTTGCTGAAGTTGCCCACACTATTTTTTATGCTCCTCAATATGTTGCACATAGTCTAGGTTTTTTTGAAGAAGAAGGTTTAGATGTGGAAATCATCTTAGCTAGTGGTGCCGATAAAGTTACAAGTGCCGTTTTAAGTGGTGATGTAGAAATTGGTTTTTGTGGAAGTGAAGCAACCCTTTATGTTTATAATGGTGGTTATGAAGATTATTTAGTAAACTTTTCAGCTTTGACAAAACGTGATGGTAGTTTTATTGTAGCCAGAAAACAATATGAAAACTTTACCTTGGAAGATTTAAAAGGACACAAAGTAATTGGTGGAAGAATAGGTGGTATGCCTGTTATGACATTTGAATGGGCCTTAAAACAAGCAGGCATTAATCCTAAGACAGATTTAGAAATTGATACTAGTATAGCGTTTAGTGCGATGGCTGGTTCATTTATCGGTGGTAATGGGGATTTTGTCAATCTTTTTGAACCACAAGCTTTAGAAGTAGAAAAAGCGGGATATGGATATGTTGTTGCTTCTTTAGGGGAATTAGGTGGTGTTGTGCCATACACTGCTTATAATGCCAAAAAAAGTTATATCGATGAAAATCCTGATGTAATTGCTAAATTCACAAGAGCTATTCAAAAAGGTTTAGATTATGTACATAATAATAGTGAAGAAGATATCGCACAAGCTATTACTTCATATTTTCCAGATACCAATATTGAAGATTTAATAACAATTATAAAAAGATATAAAGATAGCGACTCTTGGTTTACAAGTACCAAAATCGAAGAAGAAGACTTCGAACATATTCAAGATATTGTTATGGAAGCAGGAGAACTTGATAGTAAAATACCTTATGAAGTCTTAGTAGATACAAGTTTTAGTTCATGAAAATATTAGAAATTAATAATTTAAAAAAGATATATCATACTCCCAAAGCTGAAATTCTTGCGCTTGATGATATATCTTTTTCTTTAAATGAAGGAGAAATTGTATCTATTGTAGGACCTTCTGGTTGTGGAAAAAGTACCATTTTGTCTTGTTTAACTGGCTTACTAAATAAATCAAATGGCGAAATTATAAATCAAAATAACTTAAAATTTGGCTATATGTTACAAAACGATGCCTTGTTTCCTTGGTTAAATATTTTAGATAACTGTCTATTGGGATTAAAAATACAAAATAAATTAACTGTGGAAAACAAAAAATATGTAATCAATCTTCTAAAAAAATATGGTTTAAAAGATTTTATATATAGTTATCCACAGAATTTATCAGGTGGTATGCGCCAAAGAGTTGCTTTAATTAGGACGCTTGCGACTAAACCAGATATATTACTTTTTGATGAACCATTTAGTGCCCTAGATTATCAATCACGTCTAAGTGTTAGTGATGATGTATACAAAATTATTCATAGTGAGAAAAAAAGTGCAATTATTGTAACACATGATATTGCTGAAGCTATATCTATGTCTAATCGAATTATTATTTTGTCTAATCGTCCTAGTAAAGTTAAAGCAATTTACAATATTAATATGACAGATACATCTACACCAATTAATAATCGCAAATGTAAAGAATTCAGTATTTACTATGATAAAATATGGAAAGAGATTGATAAAAATGAGTGAAGAACATCGTCAATATCTAAAAAACATTCGTAAAAACAAAATTTTCATCATCAGTATTCAATTACTAATTATTGTTTTTTTCATTGTGTTGTGGCAATTTCTTGCAGATAAAAAAATCATCGATCCTTTTATTTTTTCAAGTCCTAAAGAAGTAGTAAAGACAATTGTAAACTTGCATGCAACAAACAATTTATATCACCACATTTGGGTTACTCTTTATGAAGTCTTAATAAGTTTTGGCTTGGGTACTATTATAGGTATTATCATTGCTTCTCTTATGTGGTATAACACTAATCTAGCAAAAATTCTTGATCCATACCTCACTATATTAAATAGTCTTCCCAAAATTGCTTTAGGTCCTATTATCATAATATGGTGTGGAGCTGGGATTGAAGCAATTATATTAATGGCTCTTTTAATTTCGGTAATTGTTACCATTATTAATATTTATCAAGGTTTTAAAGAGGTTGATTTTTTAAAAATTCGTCTATTGAAAACATTCAATGCTTCTAAAACACAGATTTTCTTCAATCTGATTTTACCAAGTAATTATTCAAACATTATAAGTAATTTAAAAGTAAGCATTAGTATGTCTTTTATTGGTATAATCATGGGTGAATTTTTAGTTTCTAAAGAAGGATTGGGTTATTTAATCTTATATGGTTCACAAGTGTTTAATTTAGATTTAGTTATAAGTGGGATTGTAATTTTAGCTTTCATGTCAAGTGTAATGTATTATTTAGTTGTTTTATTAGAAAAGAAAATTATTAATAAAAATTAAAAAAACTTTAAAGTATTCTTTAAAGTTTTTTATATAACAAATATAAATGGTAATATTTTCCATAGATAATTAGATTTTTGCCAAACTATTGTAAAGCATCATTAGCTTTAGCATTCAAATCTAAGTTAGCTCTGCGACCTAATTTATAAGCATAATAGCCAGCTGCTCCTATCATTGCCGCATTATCAGTACAATGTTTCATACTAGGAATAATTAAATTGATGTTTTCCTCACTACATAATGAAGTTAATTTTTCACGTAAACCTTTGTTTGCCGCAACACCACCTGCTACAATGAGATTATTAACACCAAATTCTTTTAAAGCACGCATTGTTTTTTTTGTTAGTATTTCAACAACACTATGTTGAAAACTAGCACATAAGTTTTCCACATTAATCACATTACCACGTTGTTTTTCATTATGTACAAGATTGATAACCGCACTTTTTATTCCACTAAAACTAAAATCATAAGAATCATCATTTAAAGGTAATGGTAGATGATATGTGTTTTTCCCTTCGTGGGCCTTTTTATCAACAATTGGTCCGCCAGGATAACTTAAACCAACAACCCGAGCAACTTTATCATATGCCTCACCTACTGCATCATCTAAAGTGCCACCAATTCTTTTAAATGAATAATCTTCTTCCATATATATTAAATCTGTATGGCCTCCACTTACAACTAACGCAATTAAAGGAAAACTAAGAGGTTTTTCTAAATTGTTAGCATATATATGGCCAGCAATATGATGAACAGGAACAAGTGGTTTATTATATAGATAAGCAAGTGTTTTAGCAGCTTGGACACCAATTAATAGTGAACCAATTAACCCAGGACCATATGTAACTGCAATAGCGTCGATATCTGTCATATCAAGATCTGCTTTGTTAAGACACTCTTCTAAAACCATAGTAATATTTTCAATATGCATACGACTTGCGACTTCAGGAACAACTCCACCAAAATTGGCATGCATATCCATTTGTGATAATACAACTGTTGCAATCTCATCACAACCATTTCTAATAATTGAAACACTTGTTTCATCACAACTAGATTCTATAGCTAGTATATATACATCTTTCACTTTAATCACCTAACTTTTTTTCTAAAATAAGCGCATCTTCAACTGGATTATGATAATAATTATCACGCGATTTTATTACTTTAAATCCATTATTTATATAAAAATCTATTGCTGATTGATTACTTTTACGCACTTCTAAAAAAACCTTTTTTATACCTTTTTGTAAACAATCTATCTCCATTTTTTTTAATAACTTTAAACCATATTTTTGATGTCTATATGCTTCTTCGACATAAAGATAATATAGTTCAGCTACATCATATAAATATTGATAGGAAATCAAACCAATTCCTTCAATAATATAAACTTTATTATTAATTTTATTTATTATAGGTTGTTTAAAATACTTTAAAATTTCATTAATGTAGTCCAAATCGCTGTTAGTTGCTTCTCTAATCATGTAATACACCGTTTTGCATCTTTTCTTCAGCTTCAGTCATTTTTAAATAATGTGGATTACACTCATGTGGATTAACCCCTGTATCATTTCTATGTTTATTTAGTATCTTAACAATATCAATATTAGGCTTGATTACGGGATAATCTGTTTGAATATGATCATAAGAGACAAAAACAACTTCACGATCTTTTGGTAGTTTTTCTAATAACTTAGTTCTGCTAATATGACATGGTTCCATATATATATTTAAATCTTGATCGTAAATAGCTGCATATGCATAATCACGTCTTGCATCAATATATGGCACAATCAAATTGCCTTTAAAAGGTGTGGTCGCTAGAAGTTCAAGTTCTGAAAGGGGAACAATTTTTTTCTTTAAAGCCCAAGCATATACTTTCGCAATGGTGATACCAACTCTAATCCCAGTAAAAGAACCAGGTCCATCGATTACATATATTTCAGCAATATCAGTAGGTAAAAGTTGAGCATCTTTTAATACTTGTTCAACTATAGGTAACATTCTTACAGATAGATCAATCCCATTTTCTTCTTCGATAATACTTTTAATTTTATCATCTGTAATAACACTTGCAATTCGCTTGGTGCTCGCCGTATCAATAAATAACTTATTCATAGAACAACCTCACATAATTCTTTATACTTTTGGCCATGAGGTTCGATTATAAAAAGACGTTCATTTTCATCAACTACTTTAATTTTAATATCTAGACGTTCTGAAGGTAAAATATCTTTAATAGTATCAGACCATTCAATAACAACAACGCCACCTTTTGTAAAATATTCCTCTATTCCAATTCCGTCTGTATTACCATCTAAACGATATACATCCATATGATAAAGAGGTAATTCTCCTTCATACTCTTTAATAATCGTAAAGGTTGGAGAAGTGATATTGTCTTTAATTCCAAGCGCTTGAGCAATTCCCTTAGTGAAAACTGTTTTCCCTGCACCTAATTCGCCATCTAAACAAATAATCATATTAGGAAATTTTTCAGACTCAAAGTTTTGCGCTAATTCAATTGTTTCTTCTAAATTATGTGTTTTAACTTTATATTCCATTTACATCACCTATTTTATTATAGTAAAAATTAAACTAAATAGCAATTGTTTAATTTCGATAACTAAAAAAAGACAAAAAAAAATTGGCCACTTCCTATCTTCGCTTACACTATTTTCAGCGTAACAGAGCTTAACTTCTGTGTTCGGGATGGGAACAGGTGTACCCTCTGTGCTATCGTGACCAATTTAACAAAACTATAATGTATAGTTCTTTAAAAATTGAATAATAATGCGTTATCTAATCACATAGATAAATAACTAATAGGATTAAATCCTCGTTCTATTAGTACTGGTCAACTCAACATGTTGCCATGCTTCCATCTCCAGCCTATCAACCTCATCGTCTTTGAGGGAACTTACTTTATAAAAAATGGGAAATCTCATCTTGAAGTTGGCTTCCCGCTTAGATGCTTTCAGCGGTTATCCATTCCATACATAGCT